>JACDHQ010000039.1 GCA_013820975.1 Gemmatimonadaceae bacterium | reverse complement strand
CGGAGTTCGCCGCGCCCGATTCCGGCCCGCGTCTCGACCTGATGGTCGCCGCGCAGCTCGATATCTCCCGCAACCAGGCCGCGACGCTCATCGCCGAGGGGCGGGTGCATGTCGAGGGGCGCCGGGAGAAGGCGTCGTACCGCCCCGCCCCGGGGGAGCAGGTCGTCGTCGAGATCCCGGCGCCGGAATCGCGGCCGGTCGTGGCGGAGGACATCCCGCTCACGGTCGCCTTCGAGGATGATCACGTCCTCGTGATCGACAAGCCGGCCGGGATGGTGGTGCATCCCGCCCCGGGCAACTGGTCGGGGACGCTGGTCAATGCGCTCAAGGGGCGCGGTGGCGAGCTGTCGGGCGCCGGCGGCGAGGGGCGTGAGGGGATCGTCCACCGCCTCGACAAGGAGACGTCGGGGCTGCTGCTCGTGGCCAAGACCGATCGCGCCCACCGCCTGCTCGGCGCCGACCTCGCCGCGCGGCGCATCTCGCGCCGCTATGCGGCGCTCTGCTGGGGGCACCTGGAAGGGGACACGGTCTCCATCGACCGGCCAATCGCCCGGGACCCGCGAGACCGAAAGCGGATGGCGATCGTCAGTACGGGACGAACGGCCCGGACCGACTTCGTGAGGCTGGCGCGGTTCGACTCGGTGGATTTCCTTCGCGCGCGGCTGCACACGGGGCGCACACACCAGATTCGCGTGCACCTCGCGAGCGTCGGGCACCCGGTCGTTGGGGACGACACGTACGGGGGCGGAGGAGGGCGGAAGTTGCTCGGGCTCCCGCCGAAGCGGCATTTCCTCCACGCCGCCTGGCTCGAGTTCCGGCATCCGGTCACCGGTGTGCCAGTTGCGCTTCGCTCCCCGCTGCCGCCCGACCTGCACGCCGCCATCACGGCGGCCGCCCACCCCGGGCTCGACCTCTCGACCCTCGACCCGCTCGATTACCTTGGCTTCTTCAGTGGCGATGATGGATGAGGACGCAGTAGCCAACGGCCCGGTGGGCAGTACGCGCACGCTGCTCTTCAGGGTCGGCGAGCGCGTGTACGGTTGCGACATTGCGGCCGTGCGCGAGATCGTCCCCTTCCGGCCGGCTACCCGCCTGCCGGGTGCGCCCCCGTATGTGCTGGGCCTGATCAATCTGCGGGGGATTCTCACGACGGTGCTCGACCTCGGGGGGTGGCTGGAGCCCGAGCGATCGCCGGCCGAGGGCGGCTCGATCGTGCTCGTCGATCATGGCGCGAGGCACGTCGGGCTCGCGGTGGACGAGATGCTCGACGTGCAGGGGATCGTACCCGAGCCGCTGGGCGACGTGGCGAGCGGGCGTGGTGGAGTGCTGAAGGGAGTGGGACGAATGGACGAGACGGTCGTCATCCTACTTGATGTGAGCACGCTGGTCGAGCAGGTCCTGGCCTAACGGAACGAGGGAGATCTTTTGAGTCACACGGTGCTGATCTGCGACGACGCGATCTTCATGCGCACGATGGTGGGCGACATCCTGCAGCAGGCGGGGTTCGAGATCGTCGGTGAGGCGGAGACAGGGGTGCAGGCGGTCGAGAAATACAAGCAACTGCGACCGGACCTGGTGACGATGGACATCGTCATGCCCGACATGGGCGGGATCGACGCCGTCCGCGAGATCACGAAGTTCGATCCGGGCGCGAAGGTCCTGATGTGCAGCGCGATGGGCCAGCAGGCGCTGGTCATCGAGGCGATCCAAGCGGGCGCGAAGGATTTCGTCGTCAAGCCGTTCCAGCCGAGCCGCGTTCTCGAGGCCGTGCAGCGCGTCCTCGGGTAACCGACACTCCGCCGCGTCGTGGACAGCGCCCAGTACGCGGAGCTTTTCCTCACGGAGAGCCGCGAGCACGTCTCGGCCATGAACCACGCGCTGCTCGCGCTCGAGCAGGCGGGGGACGCGGGCGGCGTGGTCGCCGGCGACCAGGTGAGCGCCATCTTTCGCGCCGTGCACACCGTCAAGGGCATGAGCGCGACGATGGGCTACACGGCCATCGCCGACCTGTCGCACCAGCTGGAGTCGCTGCTCGACCGCGTGCGGCGCGGCGCGCTGCAGGTGTCCCCCCAGCTGATGGACCTGCTCTTCCGTTCCGCGGACACGCTCGAGGCGGCGGTGGAGGAAGCCGTGCAGGGGCGCGATGCGCCGCCGGGCACCGCCTCGCTGCTCGACGCGTTGCGCACCTTCAGCCGGACGTCCGGCGGCATGACCGCGATCCCCGCCCCGACCACCGGGAGCGTGTGGTCGGTCGAGGTCCCGGACGGCGACGGCGTGGGCATCCGTGTGCGCCTCGTGCGCGACACCCCGCTTCGCGGCGTGCGGGCCTACCTGGTCGTCGAGGCCGCCCGCCGGCTCGGGACCGTCACGGCCATCTCGCCATCGATCGGGCAGCTGCAGGCGGAGCAGTTCGGGGATGACTTTGCCCTTCGCCTCGTCACCGACGATGTGGAGGGCGCGCTCGCGATGCTGCGCAGTGCGGGGGACGTGGCCGACGCCGTGCTTGCCGAGTCGGCGCCGGAGATGTTCGACCTGCTGGCGCTCGAGCATGCGGGGCCGGGCCTCGTCCCGGGGGGCGGGTCGGCTGGACCGCGGGTGCAGCATCACGTGCGGATCGACCTGCGCCGCCTCGATGCGCTGATGAACCTGATCGGCGAGCTCGTGATCACCCGTGGCCGGCTGGTCCAGCTCGCGATGGCGGCCGACGACGTGGCCCTGACGGAGACGGTCGCCCAGGCGTCCCGGCTCGTCGGCGACCTGCAGGACGAGATCATGCAGAGCCGCATGGTGCCGGTGGGCCAGGTCTTCGACCGCTTCCCGCGGCTCGTGCGCGACGTGGCCCGCACGCTCGAGAAGCAGGTGGCGTTCACCATCGAGGGCACGGACATCGAACTCGATCGGTCGATGCTCGACGAGATCGGCGACCCGGTGATGCACCTCATCCGCAACGCGCTCGACCACGGCGTCGAGTCGCCCGCGGTCCGAGTGGCGGCGGGAAAGCCGCCGCAGGGGCGGCTCACGTTGAGCGCGTTCCGCGACCGTTCGGCCGTCGTCGTGCGCGTCGAGGATGACGGTCGCGGGATCGATCGCGCCCGGGTGATCGCGCGCGCACGCGAGCGCGGGCTCATTCACGGCAACGGCGCGGATCTCACTGACGACGACGTGGTCAAGCTGATCACGCGCGCCGGCTTCTCGACGGCGGAGCGGGTGACCGACATCTCGGGGCGCGGCGTCGGACTCGATGTGGTGGTCGCCGGCGTGCGCAGCCTCGGCGGGTCGGTGGACGTCCGGTCCACCCCTGGGCGCGGCACGTCGGTGACGATGCGGCTCCCGTTGACGCTGGCGATCCAGCGCTCGCTGCTGGCGCGCGTCGGGGGCGAGACGTACGCCCTCCCGCTCACGCATGTATCCGAAACGGTGGAGCTCACGCCGGAGACGCTGCAGGCGGTGAAGGGGCGGGAAGTGCTGGTGCTGCGGGAGGACGTGCTGCCGGTCCTGCGGCTTCGTGAGCTGGTGGGCCTCCCCCGCAGCGCACAGGCCGATCCCGAGCAGGTCGTCGTGCTCGAGACGGCGGACCGGCGGGCAGCGCTGATCGTGGATGACCTCACGACGCAGCTGGAGATCGTGGTGAAGCAGTTCGACGGTGTGCGCGGTGGCTCGACCCTCTTCGGCGGCGCGACGATCCTCGGCGACGGTGCGCCCGCCCTCATCCTCGACGTCAGCAGCCTGCTCTAGCGCGCCTCACGGCGGAGCCATTTCATGGAAGACATTCGACAGTTGTCCGACCTCCAGCTCGACGCGCTGCGGGAAGTGGCGAACATCGGCGCCGGACACGCCGCGACGGCGCTCTCGCAGATGATCGGCGGCCGCATCATGATCACCGTGCCGCGCGTGACGGTGACGCCGCTCGAGGACATCCCGCGCCAGCTCGCGGAGCCCGAGGAGCCGATCGCCGCGGTGCTGATGCACATGCTCGGCGACCTGACCGGGCGCACGCTGCTCATCTTCCCCAACCAGACGGCCAAGCGCCTGGCGGAGCTCATGCTCCGCCGGCCGATCAACATGGAGGCCGACCTCAACGAGCTGGAGCAATCGGCCGTGAAGGAGTGCGGCAACATCCTGAGCGCCGCCTACATGAATGCGCTCAGCGAGTTCATGGGCATGATGCTGCTCCCCTCACCCCCGAGCCTCGCGATCGACATGTCGAGTGCGGTGCTGACGACGGCGTACCTGCAGTTCAATCCCGACCCGAGCTTCGTCGTCTGCGTCGAGAGCGAGTTCCTGATGGATGAGTCGGGGGAGCGCCTGCGCGGCCTGTTCCTGCTGCTCCCGGATCCGCAGTCGCTGCAGGCGATCCTCCGCGCCGTGCGCGTCGCCTGATCCCGCACTCCACCCCATGGCCGGCACCCTCACCTCCGAGCGCGAGCGCGATGCGCTGCGATCATTCACCCGACGGATCGACCCGTCGGACGCGGGGGCGCACAACAACCTGGGGGTGCTGTACTACAACAAGGCGTTGTACCCGGAGGCCGTCGGCGCCTTCATGAAGGCGCTGGAACTCGACCCGAAGATGCAGGTGGCGCAGCGGAACCTCGAGATCGCGTACTTCAACACCGGGTTCTACGACCAGCGCGTGGCCGAGCTGCGGGAGCGCGTGCGCGCCCGCCCCGACGATCGTGACGCGCGATGGGAGCTCGGGCGCACCTACGCCCTGCTCGGGCAGAATGACGCCGCCGTCACCGAGTTCACCGCGCTGCTCGAGTATCACCCGGCCGACGTCGCAGCGCTCATCCAGATGGCGCTCGCCGAGAAGTCGGGCGGGCAGTACCAGGAGGCGCAGCGCTACCTGGAGCGCGCGGTGGAGCTCGACCCCGACAGCGCGGTCGTCAACCTCTACCTGGGCGAGATCCTCTACAACCGCGGACTGAACGACGAGGCGCTCGCGCGGCTCGAGCGGGCCGCGGCCCTCGGCCCCGACAATGCGGATGCGCTGTACCTGATGGGGTTCGTCCTCGGTGACATGGGCCGGCACGAGGACGCGCGCGCCGTGGCCAAGCGCGCGATGGCGCTCAACCCCTCGCTGTCGCGCGCGCAGGCCAACCTGTCACTCGACCAGTACCGGCCCGAGCGCTACGAGGCGCTGGTCGCGCAGCGGCAGGAACGGAAGTCGCGGCAGATGGAAGTCGTCCGCGAGGAGCAGCTGGCGCACTACAACCTCGGCCTCGCCTTCCGCCAGAAGGGCTATTACACCGAGGCGCAGCGCGAGTATCGCATCGCCCTCGACCGGGGCGAGGATCGCGAACTCGTGCTGCAGGCGATGGCCGAGGTGCACCTGCTGCGCCGCGACCCGGTGGCCGCCGTCGAGCTCTACGACCGCCTGCTCGCCGAACGCACCGACAGCCCGAAGCTCTGGAATGAGCGCGGCATCGCGCTCCACCAGGCGGGGCGCGTCGAGGAGGCCGCCGAGAGCTACCAGCGCGCCACCGCGGAGGAGCGCGGCTACGCCCTCGCGCACAACAACCTCGGCGTCGCGCACTATCACCTGGGCCGCCACGACGCAGCCGTCGATGCGCTGCGCCTGGCGCTCGAGACGCGGCCGGCCTTCGTCAAGGCACGGCTCAACCTCGCCCTGCTGCTGGTGGTCGCGAAGCACACGCAGCATGCCCTCGAGGCGTACCGGCAGGTCCTCGCCGTCGAGCCGGAGAACCCGGTGGCGTGGAACGGCATCGGCCTCGTGCTGTCGGACATGAAGAAGTTCGACGACGCCAGGAACGCGTTCTCGCGCGCGATTGATGCCCGCCCCGCCTACGCCGAGGCGCACTACAACCTGAGCTTCACGCTGTCGAACCTCGGCGACTTCGAGGGGGCGCTGCGCGAGACGAAGCGTGCGCTCGAGCTCGATCCGTACTATGTGAAGCAGAAGTTCGAGCTCGCCATCGACCTCGAGTACGAGGACCCGGACATGTCGATCCGGCCCGAGCTCGACGGCGAGACGCGAGTCGACTCCGACATCGCGGAGTTCAGCTTCGACAGTGCACGCCTCGAGACGCTGTTCGAGGAGCTCAAGCCGATCGCGCCGGCACCGACCGAGGCGCCGGTGGCGGAAGCGCGGCCATTCGCGATCGCGCGGGACTACCTGGCGAAGGGACTGCTCGACCGCGCCGCCGCCGAGGTGTCGCGCGCGCTCCAGCGCGGGGCCCCGCAGGACGACGGACTGGCGCTGCTCGGCAACGTGTTCGCCCGGCAGGGGCTGTACGGCGAGGCGCTCGAGCGGTTCCGCGAGGCCCGCACGCTCGCGCCGGACAATGCGACGGCCCAGCTCGGGGAGGCGGCCTCGCTGCTGCGCCTCAACCGCGCCAGCGAGGCGCGACCGCTGGCCGAAGCCGCGCTCGCCGCGGCGCCTGAGGATATCGATCGCCTGATGCTGGTGGCGACCGCGCGGGCAGAGACCGGCGACCCGGCGGCGGCGCTGAACGCGCTCGACGTCGCCCGCCGCGTGGCGCCGATGCGTCCGGACGTCCACCACAAGATCGCGGAGATCGCGGAGTCGCTCGGCGACTTCGAGGGCGCGATCGGGTCGTACCGGCATGCGCTCGCCCTCGACTCCGACCTGGCGATCGTCCGCGTGCGCCTCGCGCGGCTGCTGTCGCAGAAGGGCATGCTGAAGGATGCGGAGCACGAGCTGCTGGCGGCGCTCGACACGGTGCCCACGTATGCCGAGGCGTCGCTCGAGCTCGCGGTGCTTCGCCGCCGTACCTACCGACCAGCCGACGCCCTGTCGCTGCTCGTCGAGCTGCTCGTGCGCGACCCGTACCACCTCGAGGCGCTCGTCGCACTTGGCGAGACGCTGCTGCAGCTCGGCCAGCGGCGGGACGCCGCAACCGCGTTCGCCCGCGTGCTGCGGTTCAATCCCGACCATGCGGCGGCGCTCTATCACGAGGGCCGCTGGTTCGCCGACCAGCGCGACTATGCGGCGGCGCTCACCCGGTGGGAACGGGTCGTCACGCTCGATCCGGCCGGGGAGTACGCACGGATGGCGAAGCGCGACGCGCGCACCGCGCAGGACCTGCGCGCGATTCTCGGCCGCCGGCGGGAGGCGTAATGGCGATCGAGGGACCGCTCCGCGAGCTCGGCATCCACGACGTCTTCCAGCTGCTCGACCTGAGCCGGAAGACCGGGACCCTTCGCGTGACCTCGGACCTCCGCGGCGACGAGGGCGTCGTCCGCTTCGAGGCTGGCCGGGTCGTGCAGGCGGTCGTCCGCAGCAACCCGGCGAAGGTCGAGGAGCTGCTCGTGCAGAGCGACCGGGTGACGGCGGCGCAGCTGGCGCAGGCACGGCACGCCGTCGCGGCCGGGAACGGCGCCGGAAACGTCGGGGCGGAGCTGGTCCGGCTCGGCGCCATCTCGCGGCGCGAGCTCGAGCGGCAGCAGCGCCTGCAGATCGAGAGCGTCGTCTTCGAGCTCATGTCGTGGCAGGAAGGATTCTTCTCGTTCGAGGACCGCCCGCCAGGCGAGCCGGCACCCCAGATCGACATCCGCGTCTCGACCGAATCGCTGCTCATGGAGGGTGCCCGTCGGATCGACGAGTGGTCGCGGATCGCGGACCGCATCCCGAGCCTCGCGGTCGTCCCGACGCTCGCCGCCGTGAGCGGCGACGAACAGGCGCAGCTCGACCTCCTCCCCTACGAATGGGAGGTGCTGGCGAACATCGATGGGACCCGCGACCTGCGCGCTATTGCGCAGGCGGTGGGCCGCGCCGAGTTCGACATCGCCCGCACGGTGTACGGCCTCGCGTCGACCGGCGTCGTGGAGCTCAACACCGCCGAGCGTCGCCGGTCGGGTGCGGTGCGGGCGGCGGCGGCGGCCGACGAGCACCTCCTGCAGGCGCGGGCATCGCTCGCTGCCGGCCAGCTCGACAGCGCGCTCGCATCTGCACTCGCGGCGCGGAATGCCGAGGGGGACCGCACGGAGGCACGCCTGCTCGTCGCGCGCGTGCTCAGCCGCCTGGGACGCAATGCGGAGGCCCTCGACGAGCTGCGCCGGACGATGCAGGCGGATCCGATCACCCCCGAGGTGCACCGGGACCTCGCGTTCGCGGCGGCGCGTGAGGGTGACCTCGCCACGGCGTACGCCGGGTGGGATCACTATCGCCGCAGCGTGCCCGACGCGTCCGACCTCGGGCAGGTGGACGAAGCGGAACAGTCGCTGCGCCGGTTCCACGACATCAGCGAGGCCGTCCTCCGTGGGTGACGACGTCCACTCGCTGAGCGACGAGCTCGCCCGCGACCCGGCGAGCCTCGCCTTCCTTCCGCTCGGCGAGGTGCTGCGGCGCGAGGGGCGGCTCGACCAGGCGCGCCGGATCGTGGTGCGCGGGCTCGAGCGGCACCCGCACCTTCCTGACGCGCACGACCTGCTTGCGCGCATCTACGCCGACGAAGGCGAACCGGAAAAGGCGTTCGACGAGTGGGACATGGTGCGGCGACTGGCACCGGGGCACCCCGACGCCGCCAAGGGCATGGGGTTCATCTGCTTCCGCGAGGGCCGGCTCCCGGAGGCGGAGCGCTACCTGCAGGAGGCGCAGGCCGGCGCACCGGCGGACGAGCGCATCGCGGGTGCACTGGCGATGGTGCGGCAGGCAATCGCCGACACACCGGCGGTTGCCGAGCCGCCGACGATCGCGATGCCGGCGATGCGCATGCCAGCGGCCGCGGCGGAGGACCCGCGCTTCCTGTTCACCGCCGTGCTCACCGACGACGACCAGACCGCGCTGCTGCTCGATCGCGACGGCCTCGTGCTCGCCGGCGCCTACCATACGTGGGACGGCCGCGACATCGCGCAGGACGTCGGCGCTCAGCTCAGCGGCGTGAGCGACGAGGCGACGCGGGCGACGCGGCACCTCGGCATCGGGGCCTGGCGCTCGATCACCTTCGAGGCCGAGGCGGCGATGGTCGCGATGGCACCGACGGCCGATGACGGATTGCTCGTGCTGGCCGCGGGGCGCGCGACGCCGCTCGGCCTGACGCGCCGGCTGCTCGATCGGTGCGCAGCCCACGCCCGCGCCTGGATGGAGGGGGGCGCATGACCCAGTCTCCCTTCGCGACGATGCTCGACGCGCTCACGCGCCAGCGCGGGGTCGTCGCCGCCCTCGTTGCCGACGAGCGTGATGGCATCGTGATCGATTCGCGGGTGCACGTGGGACAGCGGGGCGATCGCGTCGCGGCGCTTGCCGCGTCGCTCTACCGCAAGGCACGGATGTCGGCACACGCGGCAGGGCTTGGCGACGTGGGGTTCCTGCAGCTCGAGGCGGAGATGGGACGTGTCTGCGCCGTCGGGCGCGATGACGTGGTGCTCGTCGCGGTCGCGACGAGCGATGCGAACGTGGGACTCATCCGGGTGGAGCTCCTTCGCGCCCTCGAAGGGCTTGCATGACGACCGCCGTCGTCGAGCCGTGGGTCGAGCGGCCGCTCCACGAGTTCGTGCGCGAGTCGGGGGCGATCATCGCGCTGCTGCTGCACCCG
>JACDHQ010000448.1 GCA_013820975.1 Gemmatimonadaceae bacterium | reverse complement strand
ACATAGAGGTGATACTGCAGCATGTAGTGCGAGTGGAACATCTCCGCTTCGATTGACGCGGCATCATAGTCGGAAGCGGCGAAGCCGAGGTGGTTGGACTTCCAGTCGGCGACATGCCAGCGGCCTTCGTGCTCGAAGACGAGGTCGATGACGCCGGTGAGGAAGCCGTGCATGCGCTGCTGCGGGCGCTGCTGCGGGCGCTGCTGCGGGCGCTGCTGCGTGAGCTGGCGCAGCAACGGGGCGTAGCGCTGCGCGCGGTCGTCGCCATGCATCGCGAACAGCCCGGCGAGGGTGCCATCTCGAACCTCGTCGAGCGGCAGGTGGAAGCTCCACTCCCGCAGCATGCGCGTGCCGTCGACGTCCCGCAGGCGGAACCCTGCCTCCGGAAGGGACGCATCGAGTACCTGCCCCAGCATGGTCGAGGCGCCGGCGATGCGGGAATCGGCGGCGGCGTCAGCGAGACCGTGCCGAAGCAGTGTGCTGCGGATGAGCTCCTCGCGGGCGTCGCCCGATGCCGCGAAGTCGAGCTCCTCGAAGATCGCGTGGAGGGCGATGCCCGGCTTCGCGCCGGCGGGGAACGCCAGGAAGTCGGAGCGATCCAGCTCGGCGCGCGCGCCCATCTCCCGTGGCTCATTGCCGTCGGCGACATCGCGCGGGTCCTCCACAGGCCGCCCTGCGGTGAGCGACGTGAAGCTCGCGATGCGCCACGTGTCGAGCTGCGCGGTGGCGGGCGTGAATTCGCGCGCCGTGAATTGCGTCGCGTTGTCTCCGCCAGGTTGCCAGCGTGGACCGCCCTCCCCGACCGCCTCGAGCAGCTCGACGGACATCACGCCTTCAGGCTGCGCGGCCGCGAGCTGCGCGAGCCGGCTGCTCCACTCGCCCATCGATGCATTCTCCCGGTCGGCGACGACCTCGGCGACGTCGGCCTCGCTGCCCGTGCGCGCGTACTCGCCGCGCAGCAGGTAGGCGAGCGCCGACTCGGCGGACGTGTACTCGTCCTTCTTCTTCACCGCGCCCCACGCCACGTACGTGCGGAGACTCGCTCGCGTCATTGCGACATAGGCCAGCCGCAGGTCCTCGGCGAGCCGCTCCGCGTTCTGGCGCCGCGCCCGCTCGGGGCGCCGCTCGGACCCATGGTCGAGGATGACCTTGTCCTCCTCGTGGACGAGCAGCGACTCGTCCTCGCCGGCGAGCCGCGGCATGGCAAGGCTCGGGCAGAAGACGACCGGGAACTCGAGCCCCTTGCTCTTGTGGATGGTCATCACCTGCACCGCGTCGGCGTCGGTCTCGAGCCGGAGCTCCGTGAGCTCACCCTCGCGGCGCTTCGTGTCGGCGCGCGCCCGCGAGATCCAGAGCTGCAGCCCCTCGGGCGAGAGGCGCTCGGCCGTCGCCGTCGCGTGGAGCAGCTCGACCGCGTGCCGGAGGTTCGTCAGTCGCCGCTCCCCGTCGACGAGGGCAAGCAGCCGCCCGGTGACGCCGTGGCGCCCGATCCACTCCTGGATCATCCGCATGAACCCGTGGCGCACCCACGTGCCGCGGGCCGCGATCATCTCGTCGACGATGGCGTCCCAGCTGGTGTCGCCCCCGGTGGCCAGGGCGTGGATCGTCGCGGCATCGTAGCCCCACAGCTCCGTCGCAAGGGCGGCCCGAACCGCGGGCGCGTAATGCGGCCGGTCGACGGCACGCAGCAGGCACTCGAGGTCCGCAAGCTGGCGCGACTCGAGGATGTTGCCGGTGCCGGACATGATCGCCGGAACGCCGAGCTGCATCAGTGCGCGCTGGATCTCTTCCCCTTCCCACCCGGAGCGGACGAGGACGGCGATGTCTCCTGGCTTCACGCGCGGTTTCGCCGATGGGCCAGGGGTGCCGACGAGTGACACGATCTCGCGGCAGACAGCAGCTCGAACGCGCCGGTCGGCATCGGTCTTCCCCACGGGTGTTGCGCCCTGCGGCGGCATGAACCACCAGTGCATCGCGCCCTTTCCGTCACCCGCGAGCGGGTCCGCGTGCTCCTTCGCTGCCTTCACCTCGGCGAACGGGATGCCCTCGTACAGGAACGCACGCTCGGCGCGTCCGAACAGCGCATTGACGCCGCCGACCATCCGCGCCGTGCTGCGCCAGTTGCTCGCGAGCGTGTACCGGTCGTCGGCCGCGTCCGCGGCCTTCATGTACGCGAAGACGTCGGCGCCGCGGAAGCCGTAGATCGCCTGCTTCGGGTCGCCGATGAGGAAGAGGGGGAGCCCCTCGAACGCGACCCGGAAGATCTCGTACTGGTACGCGTCGGTGTCCTGGAACTCGTCGATCAGCGCCGCATCGTAGCGGCGCCTGATCGCCTCGGCCATCTGGCCACCGCGCGCCTCGCTGCGGATCGCATCCCGCAGGCGACGCAGCAGGTCATCGAAGTTTAGGAGGTGGCGGCGCTCCTTCTCGAGCTGGAGCTGCTCGCGCACGTCGTCGAGACACGAGACCCGGAGCGACTGCGTCACCACGTCGAGGCACTGCGCGACGGCGTCGACCGCCAGCACGAAGGGCTCGGTGCCCGTCGCGCCCCGTATGGCCGGGGCCACGCCCCGCTTGCCGACGCCGTTCTTCGGATGGGTCAGGGCGCTGGTGCAGCACTGGTGGGTCATCAGCAGCCCGCGCCCGACATCACCAGCCGCGAGCGCGTCTCCCGACGCAAGCATCGCGGCCCGGGACTCCACGCTCTTCAGCGGCGAGGATCCGATCCATATGCGCTCGGCGAAGAAGGCTTCGGCGCGCTCCCGGCTCCACGCGGCCGCGAATGCAGTGACCGCCCCGTCGAGCTGCGCGAGCGCGTCCACGAGCCGCGTCCCCGGGTCCAGGACGGTGTCGGGCCAGCGGCGCACGACCGCCAGGTCGGGGACGAACTCGATCCACGTACGGCCGCCGTGCACCGCGATGGCGGCGAGCCGGGGATCGGCATAGATCGTCCGCCGCCACCAGTCCTGCACGCTGCGCTCGACCATCGGGGCATCGTCGTCGAGCAGCGTCGCGTCGAAGGGCGTC
>JACDHQ010000447.1 GCA_013820975.1 Gemmatimonadaceae bacterium | reverse complement strand
CCGTACCACCGGTCGGCCTCGTCGTGCGCATCGGGCGGGATCACCCCGGCGAAGCTGGGGCGGTAGGGGGCGAGCAGCCCCGCCTTTGCGCCCTTGGTGAACGCCTCGGCAGGCGCGCCGAACCAGATGTCGGCCTGCGGGTTCGCCGACTCGGCGCGCAGCCGGTCGAGGACTTCCTGCGAGCCCATGTCCACCCATTGCACGTCGATGCCCGGGTTCGCCGCCTCGAACGCCTGCTCGTAGTACACCAGCATCTCCTTGCCGTGCGGCGAGTAGACGACGAGCGGCTCGCGGCCATCGGACGAGCAGGCGGCGATGGACGCGGCAGCGAGGAGGGGGATCAGGCGGCGCATGATGGGAACTCGAGATGCGAGATGCGAGATGCGAGATGCGAGATGCGAGATGCGAGATGCGAGATGCGAGATGCGAAGCTGCCGGGTAAGCTATCGGCCGGCGGGGGGCGTGCCGGCGCCGAGCAGGTTGACGAAGAGGCGGGCTGCGCCAGGCACGCCGGCGGGCAACTGGCGGAAGAAACTCAGCGACGTATAGACATAGGTGCCGCGGCCGACCGGCGCCACGAGGATCGCACCGTGGTTGGGCGGCTCGCCGGGGTCGTTCACCTCGAGCACGGGGACGTACGCCGCATCGAACGTGCGCGGCATGTACAGCCCGCGCTCCTGTATCCACGCATCGAAGTCCGCCGTCGTGATCGCGTTCGGGGTGCGCAGCACGGGGGCGGACGGGTCGAGGATCCGGACCGGTGCATCCTCGATCGTCACGCGGTCGTGCGGGCGGGCGATCGTCACGGGGTAGGGCATCATCCCGGGGCGCATCATCTCGTATTGCCCGTACTGCACCACGACGGTGCCGCCGCGGCGTGCGAAGTCGAGCAGCCGCGGATTGGCCGCCACCAGCGCGTCGCTGGTCTCGTAGGCACGCGGGCCCACGACGACCGTGGTGAACCGGCTGAAGTCGAACACCGCCACCTGGTCGGTGCCGACGACGGTCACCGGCACGCCGAGTTGGGTCAGCATCGGCGGCACGTTGTCACCGACGCCGGGGATGTACGCGACGCGCAGCCCCGGTGGCAGCCGCACGTCCACCACCGAGAGGGCTTTTGTCGCCGGGCGATAGAGCTGCTGTGGCGCGATGTGCTCGTACTCGATCGGGACGAACCCCGTGCGGTAGCGCAGCCCTTCGCTGGTCGCCTCGGCGCTGATCTCGGCGGAGCCAGCGGGCATCGAGCCGCGAACGGCGAAGTACACGCTCGCCTCCCCGCGGGACTGGAGCGTGACGGTGCGCGATGCCGAATCGGCGCGGAGGCCGAGCGGCAGCTTCAGCGCCACGCTGACGATGCGTTCACGGTCGCTCGCCGACTGCACGGCGACGCGAACGCGACGCTCGACCGGCCGGTTCGCGGGGAGATACTCCACCTGGTTCTCGAACAGCAATGTCACCGCCGGCACGATGGCGACGGGCCGGCGGATCTCGCCCTTCGACGGATCGGCATACTTGAACACGATCGGCTGCACCGGCGCGCGCACCTGGACTCCTGCTACTTCCAGCTCGGCGACGGCGGCCGACGAAAAGACGTGGTCCTCGCCGAGCGTGAGCTGTGGCACACGAGCACCGCCGGTTCCAGCGGAATCACGCGTCGGAACACCAAGGTCGAACATCGCCCCGGTGCGCGGACGCGCGAGCCACCATGGCGCACTCGGTACGCTGTTGGCGAAGTACATCGTGTCTCGGCGCATGCTGTCGGGCGCGACGAGGACATTCCCCCTGGACTGGCGAGCCCACATGTGGCTGCCGTGAAGGCTGGTGGCCTTGACGGTGACCGGCAGGTTGCCACGGTTGTACACCTCGATGACCACCGGCAGGCTGTCGCCCGCGGCGGCCACCCCACGCGCAGCGTTCGCCTCGACCACCACCCCGGCCGCTTCGAGCAGGGCCGTCTCCGCACGGCGCAGCTCCACGTCGAGCGACATCACCAGGTCGCCGAGTGCGCCGCCGCAGGTCGGCACGGGAAGTCGGTGACACATCGCCGAGAATTCGTTCGCACTGAGGGCGTCCACCGCGGTGCGCGCGCGACGCACGTGCGCCGCGAGCGGCTCGGTCACGCCGCCGGGGTTCCGCACGTCGAGCATCCGCTCGGCCAGCGAGGCAGAACGGCTGAGCGAGTCGAGCGCCGCACGCGCGGCAGCGGGCAGCGTGACGTCGCTGAACCGGCTCCAGCCCGGCGCGATCCCATCGAACAGCGTCGCCTCCTCGGCGCCTGCGGCCACGTCCTCGATGCGGGATGCCTCGAGCCGTACGTATCCCCACCGGACGCCCCGCGGCTGCAATGCCCCGAAGGCCTGCGAACGATGCTGCGAACGGCTCTCGCCGGCGATCTCGGCATATGAGCGTCCGTGCAGCGGATTGTATGCGCCGACATTCATCCGCAGCGTCGCACCGTCGGGGCGGAAGCGCTGCCCTCGATAGAACTTCAGCGGTTCCCAGCGTCCGATATCGTTGGTGGCGCGGGCGGGCAGCCGGACGGTGTCCCCCGCAAGGTCGAAGGCCTCCCGCGCGAGCATCCCGGCCACCTGGTGGTGGCCGTGGCCATCGGCCGGCGTTCCCGAGAAGACCGAGACGATGATGTGCGGCCGAAAGGCGCGCACCACCGAGACGACGTCGCGGAGCAGCAGTTCGCGATCCCAGTGGCCGAACGTCTCCTCGGCATTCTTGGAGAAGCCGAAGTCGTATGCGCGGGTGAAGTACTGTCGGCCGCCATCCACGCGGCGGGCGGCGAGCAACTCCTCGGTGCGGATCAGGCCGAGCGCGTCGCCGAGCTCATTCCCGATGATGTTCTGCCCGCCGTCACCGCGGGTGAGCGACAGGTAGGCCGTCTCGACGCGCTGCCCGCGCGCGAGCCAGGTGATGAGCTGTGTGTCCTCGTCGTCGGGATGGGCGCCGATCATGAGGACGCGGGTGGTGACGCCGAGGCCGCGAATGCCCTCCGCCAACGCGACGGCGCCGCGCTCCTGGGCAGCCAGGAGG
>JACDHQ010000446.1 GCA_013820975.1 Gemmatimonadaceae bacterium | reverse complement strand
CATCGAGATCGCGTTACTCACGGGCCAGCGCCTCAGTGAGCTGCATGCGACCCGCCGCCGCGCACCGCGATGGACCGCCCGCTATCTTGCCGTCGATCCCGGGCCTGCCCTGGCCGGGCGAATCGAGCAGCGCGCGGTGACGATGCTGGGCGGGGCGTGGCAGCGGGAAGTGGAACGGCTGGTCGTCGAGGTGCCGGCTGATGCGCCGGCGTGGAACGCGAGCGGCTACACGAAAGTACGCGCGCTGGTGGAAGGGCAGGCCACTCTCGAGGCGACGCGTGACCGCGTGATCATCGAGACCCGGCAGTATGCGAAACGGCAGCGGACCTGGTTCCGTCACCAGCTGCCGGCGGACCGGGTGCAGGCCTTCGACCCGGCACGCGACCATGGGCAGGCAGCTGCCCGGCGGTGGCTGGACGAATCGATGGAGGCAGACGAGGCGTGAAGATCGGCATCACCTGTTATCCGACATACGGCGGCTCGGGCGCGGTCGCGACCGAGCTCGGCATGGCGCTCGCGCAGCGCGGGCACGAGGTGCATTTCATCACGTACCAGCAGCCGTTCCGCCTGCCCGCGTTCGTGCCCAACATCTATTTCCACGAAGTCGAGGTCGTCCGGTACCCGCTCTTCGAGTATCCGCCCTACGACCTCGCGCTCGCGGTCAGGATGCACGAGGTGGTATTGCGCCACGGCCTCGACCTGCTCCATGTCCACTACGCGATCCCGCATGCCACCAGCGCGTGGATCGCCAAGGAGATGCTCCGTCCCGATCGTCCCGACATCCGGGTGCTGACGACACTCCACGGCACCGACATCACCATCGTGGGCCAGGAGCCGTCCTTCCATACGATCACCAAGTTCTCGATCGAGAAATCCGACGGGTTGACTGCCGTGTCCCGCTACCTCCAGACCGAGACCTGGAACGCGTTCGGATGTACGGCCTGTCGCATCGAGGTCATCCCCAACTTCATCGACCCGGCGGTCTACGATCGCGCGAGGTACAGTGACACCGTCCGGGCGCAGTTCAACGGGAACCGCAAGGTCCTGATGCACATCTCGAACTTTCGGGCGGTGAAGCGGGTCGTCGACGTGGTGCGCACCTTCGCCAAGGTGACGCGCGAGGTTCCGAGCGTCCTCGTGATGGTGGGGGATGGTCCCGACCGGACGGCGGCAGAGCAGGAAGCGCGCAGGCTCGGCGTGGCCGATGGCGTGCACTTCCTCGGCAAGCTGGAATCGGTGGCGCCGCTGCTTGCCGCGGCCGACATCTTCCTCCTCCCGTCGGAGACGGAATCGTTCGGGCTCAGCGCCCTCGAGGCGCTCGCGTCCGGTGTGCCGGTGATCGCATCCAACGTCGGCGGCCTGCCGGAGGTGGTGCAGCCGGGGGTGACCGGGGCACTCGTGCCGGTCGGGGACACCGACACGATGGCGGCCGAGGCGATCGCCATCCTTCGCGACCGGGACCGGTGGCATGCAATGAGCCAGAGTGCGGCGGCTGACGCGCGGTCGAGGTTCGGCATCGACCAGATCGTCGCGCAGTACGAGGCCTTCTACCAGGGAAACCGCCAGTGACCAGCCATCCAGGATCGTCAGCGTGAGCGTCTTCGAGGCATTCGTACTTGGAGTCATCCAGGGGCTTGGCGAGTTCCTGCCGATCAGCAGCTCGGGTCACCTCGTGCTCACCCCCTACCTGTTCGGTTGGGAGTCGCCGGGGCTCGCGTTCGACGCGGCCCTGCATCTCGGCACCGCGGCGGCCGTTCTCTGGTACTTCCGTGCGGAATGGGGCCGGCTGATCGTCGCCGCCCTTGACCTCGTGCGGACCCGCCGCGTGGCAACCGACGAGCATCGCCGGGTACTCCTCCTGATCCTCGCCACGATCCCCGCGATCATCGGCGGCCTGCTCCTCGAAGACCTTGCAGAGACGACGTTCCGGTCCCCGTACATCGTCGCGACGATGCTGATCGTCATGGGCGTCCTGCTCTGGCTCGTCGATCGCGCCGCATCGCGGGCACGGGAGCTTCGGGACATGGGGTGGCGGGATGCGCTCGTGATCGGCCTGGCGCAGGTCGTCGCACTCGTCCCCGGCACGTCGCGGTCGGGCGCGACGATCACCGCCGGTCGTGCACTCGGGATGTCGCGGGAGAGCGCGGCCGTCTTCAGCTTTCTCATGAGCATGCCGATCACCGTCGGCGCGGGGCTGATGAAGGCACCGGAGGCGATCGCGCAGCACGGCATCGACACGCCGCTCCTCGTCGGGATCCTCTCGGCGGCCGTCAGCGGCTGGCTGGCCATCACGGTCCTGCTCCGGTTCGTCGCGAAAAACAGCTACGGAATATTTGCGCTGTACCGGGTCATTCTTGGCCTGGCGATCTTCGCCATCATCTACTCCCGCTCATGACCCGGCACACGTGACATGCGCTCGCGTGGAGATCCCCGCCGGAAGTTACGACGGCGCAACGGCTGCCTTGCTCGCCGCCGGATGGGGCGTTCCCGCAGTCACCCTGTTCGAGACGGTCCCCTCGACGATGGACGTTGCGCACGCGCTCGCCGAGACCGGTGCGCCGGCGGGGACGGTGGTGCTCGCTGATGCCCAGGAGGCCGGGCGCGGGCGGCACGGTCGCACCTGGACCTCGGAGCCGGGCAGGGGAGTCTGGCTGAGCGTCGTGGAACGTCCCGACGACACCTCGGGAACCGACGTGCTGTCACTCCGCATCGGATTGGCGATCGCCGAGGTGCTCGAGGAACTCGCACCGGCGCCGATCCGGCTCAAGTGGCCCAACGATGTGTTTGTGGCTGACGGAAAGCTTGGGGGCATCCTCAGCGAGGGGCGGTGGCGAAGCGGGCGCCTCGAATGGCTCGTGATAGGGGTAGGCGTCAACGTTCACGCGCCTGCCACGGCGAGTGCGGGCGTGCGCGCTGGCGCCTTGAGGCCGGGCGTGACCCGCCTGGCGGTGCTCGAGCGGCTCGTCCCGGCGATTCGCGCGGCCGCCGCGGCCGCCGGGCCCCTGGATGCCGGGGAACTCGCACGGTTCCACGCACGGGACCTGGC
>JACDHQ010000445.1 GCA_013820975.1 Gemmatimonadaceae bacterium | reverse complement strand
AATGAGGCGCGTGAGCGCGAGCGCGACCTTCTTTGCCGGTGTGAAGCGGTCTTCGCCGTACAGGATCATCGAGTGCGAGCAGTCGAGCATCAGCACCGTCGCGCATGACGACCGGTATTCCGCCTGGCGCACCATGAGGTCGGCGTAGTCGAGGTCGAGCGGGACGCCGATGTCGCCGGTGCGGATCATCGCGTTCCGCAGCGTCTCGTTCACGTCGAGGTTCAGCACGTCACCGAACTCGTAGGGGCGGCTCGACGCGTCGGCTTCGATGCCCGTGGACAGGAACGGCGTGTCGTGGCTGCCGAAGCTGGACTTGCCGAGGGAGCCGAGCAGCCCGCGCAGCGTCTTGTAGCCGAGGAAGTCGAGCCCCTTCTCGGTGAGGTTGAACTGCACGTCGCGGCTGGCCGCGTGCGCCAGCGAGCCGCGCCCCTCGACGGGCTGGTGCCCGGCCGGCATCTGCGGCGGCGCGTCGGCGGTCAGGAAGCCCTCGTCGATCAGCCGCTGGACCAGCGAGTCGAGCAGTTTCGCCAGCGCGGCCTGGCCATCAGGATCGTCCTTGCCGCGCAGTGCCTGCAGCATCTCGGGGGTGAACTGCCCCGACTCCATCAGCGCGTGGAGGATCGCTGCCTTGAGCGCATCGATCGAGCGGTCCCCCTCGTCATCCCCCCAGCCGTACGGGTCGTGGCCGCCCGCAAAGCCGCTCTGCAGGAGGAAATCCGAGAGGGTGTCGAGCAGCCCCTGCAGGTCGACCGCATCGGCAAGCTCGGGGCTGAACTTCGAATAGGTGTGTCGTCGCATTTCCTGCTGCTCCCGCCGTGAACCCGCGATCGCCGCTAGCTGAGTCGCTTCATCCGGACCGTCTCGACCGGCATGAAGCCGAGGTGCTCCCACGCCACTTCCGAGACTTCATCGCCACTCACCGAGTGCAGGCGCATGTCGGTGAGCCCGCGATCCGCAGACCACCGCTCCGCGGCGCCGAGGAGCGCCCGCAGCACGCCGGTACGGCGATGCTCGCGATCGACGAAGACCGACGAGATGTACGCGTAGCGCGGCGGGTCGAGGAGGGGTGATGCGATCGACTCCGCGCATCGCAGGATGCCGACGATGCGGCCATCGCGCTCCGCGAGCAACATCGTCTCGCCGAGCGCGCTGAGCTGCGACGAGAACACCTCACGTGCACGGCGCTCGGCATCGGCACGCAGCCGCCCGTAGATGGGATGCTCCGGATGCTCGCGCAGCAGCGAGAGCCGGAGCCGCACGATGGTGTCGAGGTCCGCAAGCCGTGCCTTGCGGACGGTCACGGCGGTGGCGACGTCGGTGCTCATGCGTAGCCATCCCCGTACAGGTCCTGCTTGGGGCGCCTCCGCGGCTCTGGTGTGGCGCGGCCATACTCTCCCCCTTCGCTGCGTGAGATCTGCCGTCGTGCGACGAGGGCCTCGAGCACGAGCTCGCAGCCGGCGACGGTGCCCGGGACGTCGCCCTTCGCCGCGAGCCCGGCGTGGTGTACCAGCTCCACCAGTCCCGGCACCGTGCGGAACCCCTCGAGTGCGGCGGGTGCCACCGCGTCGTCGCTCACCTGCAGCGCGCTCCCCGTGTCGAAGTACATCACCAGCGCATCGGTGTTCACGCCGCCCGCGCGCTCCTGGAACGTCGCATCGGCCGCGCGGCGGATCAGCTCCCGCGCGATCGTTGCGCCGCCGACCAGTTCACCTTCATACTCCAGCTCGATCTTGCCGGTGATCGCGGAGAGGGCGGCGTAGATGTCGGAGAGGCGCGGAACCGCCTCCGGCTCGCTGCACGTGATCGCGCGACGCTCCGCGTTGGAGATCACGTTTTCCGTCACGGTGATCGGCATGCGTTGCGACACGCCCGAGCGCTTGTCGATGCGCCGGTCGGTGCGCGCCTCGAAGGCGATGCGCTCGATCACCTCCGCCACGAGGTCGGGGACGCGCACGGGCGTCGCGTCGCGATCGGCCCAGGCCTCCTGCTGCGTGATCGCCATCCCGAGCTCAACCGATTCGGGATAGTGCGTCGTGATCTCGCTTCCGATGCGATCCTTGAGCGGCGTGATGATCTTGCCGCGCGCCGTGAAGTCCTCGGGGTTCGCGGTGAAGCAGAGCAGCACGTCGAGCTCAAGCCGTACCGGGTAGCCCTTGATCTGGACGTCGCCCTCCTGCATCACATTGAACAGCCCGACCTGCACCTTGCCCGCGAGGTCGGGCAGCTCGTTGAGCGCAAAGATCCCGCGGTTGGCGCGTGGAAGCATGCCGTAATGGATCGTCAGCTCGTCGCCGAGCATGTGGCCGCCGCGCGCCGCCTTGATCGGGTCGAGGTCGCCGATCAGGTCGGCGATCGTCACGTCCGGCGTCGCCAGCTTCTCGAGGTAGCGCTGCTCCCGCCCGACCCAGGCGATCGGCGTGTCGTCGCCCGCCTCGGCGATCAGCGTCCGGGCGTACTTGGAGATCGGGGCGAAGGGGTCGTCGTTCACCTCGCTCCCGGCGACGACTGGCATCGCGTCGTCGAGGAGCGTCGTGACCGCGCGGAGGATCCGCGACTTGGCTTGCCCGCGGAGCCCAAGCAGGATGAAGTGATGCCGGGAGAGCAGGGCATTGACGATCTGCGGCATCACGGTGTCCTCGTAGCCCAGCACGCCCGGGAAGAGGGGGCCGCCGCTGCGCAGCCGGTCGATCAGGTTGGCGCGCAACTCGTCCTTGACGGACCGGTGCCGGGCGCCGCCGGGGGAGCGCTTCAGCGCCCCGAGCGTCTCGGGGAGGCGTGATGTCGTCATGGTTCTATCGTATCGGCGGGACCGGGTGCCGGAAAGGCCGCTGGCTCAGGCTAGCGAGCTCACCCTTGACTCCGCTGGGATCGTCCTTATCCTTCGACGCCCCAACAAACGCGTCAATAATTGCCGCGGTGCTGCGGTCACCCCTTTTTACTTTCGGAGATTCTTCCCATGAAGCGCCTGGTCCTTGCCGTCGCAGTCCTCGCCGTTGCCGCCGCCTGCACGTCCGACACGCCGGAGACCGCGGACACGACGGCCGCGATG
>JACDHQ010000038.1 GCA_013820975.1 Gemmatimonadaceae bacterium | reverse complement strand
CTCCCGCACCTCTCGGGGCTGCGCGTGCTCGAGCTGCTGCGCGAGCGCGATCCCGACGTCGTGGTCGTGATGCTCACCGGCCGTGCCGAGGTCTCCGCGGCGGTCGAGGCAATGCGGCTCGGCGCCGAGAACTTCATCACCAAGCCGGCCGACTCGGTGCATCTCGAGGCCGTTGCGCTTCGCGCCTCGGAAAAGGCGGTGTTGCGCCGCCACACGCGGATGCTGCACGCGAGCACCGTCGATGCACCGGCGAGCCTCGGCGAGTCGCCGATGATGCGGCGCCTCACCCAGCAGATCGCGACACTTGCTGGTGACACCTCGCCGGTGCTGATCACGGGAGAAACCGGCACCGGAAAGAGCTGGGCTGCCCAGGAACTGCATCGCCGGTCGCCACGCGCCGCCGGTCCGTTCATCGAGGTGAACGCCGCGGGACTGTCGGCCACGTTCCTGGACTCGGAGCTGTTCGGCCACGAGCGCGGCGCGTTCACCGATGCCAAGGCGCAGAAGCTCGGGCTCTTCGAGCTGGCGGACGGCGGCACGCTCTTCCTCGACGAGATCGGCGACCTCGCCTCCGATCTGCAGCCGAAGCTGCTCCGGGTGCTCGAATCGCAACGCTTTCGCCGCCTCGGCGGCACACGCGAGATCCAGGTGGACGTGCGCCTCGTGGCCGCAACGCACCGCGACCTCGCCGAGGCGGTGACGCGCGGGACCTTCCGCAGCGACCTGTTCTACCGCCTCGCGGTGTTCCCGGTGCACCTGCCCCCACTGCGCGAGCGCGAGCCCGCCGACATCACCGCGCTGGCGGTGCGGGCGCTCGCCGACACGAAGCGCCGGCTCGGACGCGGACCCACGCAGTTCACCGCCCAGGCGCTCGACGCCATCGTGCACCACCAGTGGCCCGGCAACATCCGCGAACTGCGCAACGTCATCGAGCGACTGGTGCTGGTGGCCGGGAGCGCCGACGAGATCCGGGTCGATCACCTGCCCGCCGAGCTGCGGGGCTCGGACCGGCCGGGCGAAGAGGCTGATCCCCCCGAGGGCGAGTGGACGCTCGCCGCGGCCGAACGCCGGCACATCGAGCGGGTGCTCGCCCGCTTCGGCAACCATCGCACGAAGGCCGCGAAGGCGCTCGGCATCTCCCGCGCGACGTTGTACAACAAGCTGTTCGGCACCACCGGACGCGAGGGCAAGTCTCCCCGCATCCCGCCGGAATCGTCCTGAAACTGGACAATAGCGACCAATTACTGGACGCATGTTTCCACAGGGAAGCTGATGGCTGACCGGGTATTGTCCAATATATGGACGAGTGTCAGGCCGTGCTGCCGAGCGCCTGTTTCATAAGCCGTTGACATCCAAGCAGTTACGTTTCGGCTGCGCGAGGTACGGATCTCGCCTTGTCAGCGAGCATGGAAACATCGACTGCCCGCCCGCTTCTGGATTGCTCCCGTGGATCGGTCCTCATCGTTGACGACGAGCTTTCGCTGCTCGAGGCGGTCGCGCGTTATCTCGGGCGCCAGGGCTACGACGTGCAGACGGCGTCCAACGCGACCGACGCCCTTGCGATCCTCGCCGAGGGGCCGGTCGAGGTGATGCTCTGCGATGTCGGTCTGCCGGACATGGAGGGGCCCGACCTCGTCGAGGCTGCCCGCGCGGTTGTGCCCGACATGCGCGTGCTGATGTTCTCGGGCTGGCACGACCAGCGTGTTGCCGACCGCCTCTTTGCCGCAGGCGCCGCGGCATACGTCACCAAGCCCATGCCACTCCGCGAGTTGTACGACATCGTGGCGAAGGCCGTGCTCGAGCGCCGCAATCCCTTTGACTCCCCAGGATCATGACGATGCTCGATCGCAGCCCAGCGTCCCGCATGCCCGCGTTCCCGATCGAGGAGCGCGCGGCCGGCCCTATCGATACGCTCCCCGCCTGCTCCGTGCTCTTCGTTGACGACGAGCCGGCGTTGCGCGCCATGGGCGCCAAGTACCTCCGCCGCCAGGGCAGCAAGGTCGGCGAGGCCGATGGCGCCATCGATGCGCTCGCCAAGCTGCGCGAGCACCAATACGACGTGATGGTGTGCGACGTCCGCATGCCGGGAAGCAGCGGGCTCGATCTCATCGGGCGCGCGCTCGAGGTCGATCCCGAGCTGGCCATCATCATGCTCACGGGGGTGGACGACGCGCACACCGCCGCCGCCGCGCTGCAGGCGGGCGCCATCGACTACCTCGTGAAGCCCCTGCCGCTCGGCCGTCTCGCGACCGCCGTCGCCAACGCGCAGCAGCGCCGCACCCAGCGCGAGCGATTCCTGCGCAGCGAGCGGGCGCTGCGGGCGGAGGTGATGCTCCGTGCCCAGGAGGTGGAGGCGGAGCGCAATCGCGTGCGCGTGCTCACCGTCAGCGTCGTCGAGTCGCTGATCAACGCGATGGAGGCGAAGGACGTCTACCTCCGTGGCCATTCCCACCGCGTCGCGGACCTTGCCGCCTCGATCGGCGAGCATCTCGGGCTCGACGAGGAGACCGTGGAAGCGGTTCGGGTCGCCGGTCGCCTGCACGATATCGGCAAGATCGGCATCCGCGAGTCGGTGCTGAACAAGCCGGGCACGCTGACCGACGAGGAGTACGAGCACGTCAAGTCGCACGTCGCCATCGGCATGGAGATCCTCGCCCCGCTCCGGCACCTCGGCTCTGTCCTCGACTTCGTGCGCGACCATCACGAGCACTACGACGGCGCCGGGTATCCGCGCGGGCTGAACGGGAGCGACATCTCGATCGGGGGGCGCATCCTGGCGGCGGTCGATGCGTTCGACTCGCTGACCACGCTGCGGGCCTACCGCGAGGCGCGCACCGATGAGGAAGCGCTCACGATTATCGGACGGGTGAACGGGCAGCTGATCGACCCGGCGGTGTACGAAGCGCTGTGCGACGTCGTGCGCAATCGCGCGGCGCTCGTGTTCGTGGAACCTCGGGAGGAACTGCGATAGCCCTTCCGGGCGGCGCAGGATCGAGCGACGTTGCGGACCATGACTGCTACGGGGACGTACACAGGCGCGACGTTCGTCACGATCGCCGAGGGCTCGGATGAGCTCATCGCGCGGTTCGACGCCGGGGGCCGCTACCTCTACCTGAACGCCGCGCTCGAGCGGATGACTGGCCTCACGCGCGCGGTGATGCTTGGTCGCACGCTGGGCGAGGTCGGCTTCGCGCCAGAGGTCGACGCGGCCGTCCGCGACGCGATCGGGCGCGTCTTCGCAGGTGAGACTGTCGTCCTTTCCAGCCCTGCGGCATCCGCCGAGCGCCCTGCCGCGCGCCGGTATGAGACGCGGTTCATGCCAGAGACCGATGCGACCGGCGCCGTCGTTGCTGCCGTCGCGGTCGCGCGCGACGTCACGGGCCAGAAGCAGATGGAGGCCGCCCTCGAGGAGAGCGAGGTGCGCTTCGACGCGGTGTTCGAGAACGTACCCTTCGGCATGGCCGTCTCGACACGCGAGGCACACGGCTACGCGACGAGTGCCAATACGATGCTCGCCAACATGCTCGGCTATACCCGCGCCGAGCTCGCGCAGCTGCATTTCAGCGAATTCACGCATGCCGACGACACCGAGACCGATGCACGCCTCCTCCAGCAGGTGAAGGAGGGGGTTCGCGACGGCTATTCGATGGAGAAGCGCCTCATCCGCAAGGATGGGACGGTCTTCTGGTCACACCTGACGGTCTGCGCCGCCCGCGCCGACGACGGGTCGATCCGCTACGTCGTCGGCCTCACCGAAGACATCACCGAACGGAAGGAGATCGAGTCCGAGCTGCGGTCGAGCGAGGAACGCTTCCGGGCGCTCGTCGAGCACTCCTCCGATCTCATCGCCATCCTCGAGACGGATGGCCGCGTGCGCTACGCCAGCCCCTCGCAGCGCGCCCTCGTCGGCTACGATGAGGCCGACATCCGGACGATGAACGCGCTCGACCTGATCCATCCGGACGACCTGGCGCGCGCCACGCAGCGCATGGAGCTCGCGCTGCAGGTCGAGAGCCTCGCCCCAGAGATGCCCCTCCGCTTTCGCGGTCGCGACGGCAGCTGGCGCTCACTGATGGTCACGCTCACCAACATGCACCACAACCCCGCGGTGCGCGGATTTGTGGTCAACGCCCGCGACGTGACGAGCGAGCTGCGGCTGCAGGAGCAGCTCACCCAGTCGCAGAAGATGGAGGCGCTCGGCCAGCTGGCCGGCGGTGTCGCCCATGACTTCAACAACATCCTCGCGGCGATCTCGGGGTATGCGGAACTGCTGTTGATGGAGTTGCCCGCGGATGCGACGACGGCAGCCGATGCCCGCGAGATCGCGAAGGCGACGGCGCGCGGCGCCGGCGTCACCAAGCAGCTCCTCGCGTTCAGCCGCCGGCAGACCCTCGAGACCGAAGTGCTCGACCTCGCCGCGGTCGTGCGTGATACCGGCCGCATGCTCCGCGCGCTGCTCCCTGCATCGATCGAGCTCGAGCTCCCCGCGGAGGGCGACCCGGCGGTGCCGGTCCATGCGGCGCGCGCGCAGGTCGAGCAGATCGTCATGAACCTCGCCGTCAACGCCCGCGACGCGATGCCCATGGGTGGACGCCTCCGCATCCGCGTGGCGCGCGAGCACGGGGAGGCAGGAGAACAGGCGATCATCGTCGTCAGCGACTCCGGGACTGGCATGACCGACGAGGTACGCGCGCGCGCCTTCGAGCCCTTCTTCACGACGAAGCCGAAGGGACACGGCACCGGCCTCGGGCTCGCGACCGTGTACGGGCTCGTGCACCAGTTCGGCGGGAAGATCGACGTCGAGTCAGCGGCCGCGGTGGGCACGCACTTCACCATCGCCCTGCCGATCGCCGAGGGCTTCGAGACGCAGCGCGCCGAACCCCGGCCCCCCGGCACGCCGCACGCCGGTGACGCGCACGTGCTGCTCGCCGAGGACGAGCCGCAGCTGCGCCGCGTGCTTGCCCGCGCACTGCGCCACGCCGGCTACCGTGTGACGACCGCCGGCGATGGGGCGGCCGCACTCTCCGCCATCCACGACACCGACTTCGACCTCGTGATCAGCGACATCGCCATGCCGCGCCTCGGCGGGCGTGAGCTCGCCGCGGCGGTCGAGGCGGGCTGGCCAGGCCTGCCGATCATCCTCATGTCCGGGTACGCCGAGCTCGGCGCGACCCCCGACGCCATCAGCCGCCTCCCCGAGAACGTCCCCGCGTTCATCGAGAAGCCGTTCGAGGTCGAACGGCTTCTCCAGATCGCCGCCGAGGTCCTGCACGCCCGCATCACGACCATGGAGGCGTAGCCGTCTCACGGAGGCGCAACACTACCGTGAGACGAAACTGACTGCTGGCGTTGTCGTCTCACCGGGGCGCATCGCCCCCCACCGCCGCGAGGCTACCTGAGCAGTCCGTCGAGGCTGCCTGTAGACACCGGATGGTACAGCGGCCGCGCCGTTGCATAGATCCGCCGCGCCACCGGCCGCCCCCACTCGGCCTTCATCAGGTCGCCGTACAGCGGCACGAGAAACTTCCGCCGCCCCTGCGTCGTGAGGAACGTCTCGAGCGCCGACATCGCCGGCTGGTAGCGGCTCGCGATCGCCTTGCGCAGCCACGCGAACAAGATCTCGCTGTTCCCGGTTCGCGTGAATCCGAACTGCTGGTCGAGTGCCGCCATCTGTGCGGTGGTCATCGTATCGGGAAGTGAGCCGAGAAAGTGTTGCCACTCCTGCGTGATCCACCCCGTCGTGACGAGCGAAGTCGGGACCGCACCCTGCGCGAACGCGCGCGCCTGCGCCTCCACCCGCGCGAACCGGTCGGAGCGTGCCACCGGCATGTTCGACGGCAGCCCCGTGCCGTACACCCACCGGTCCACCTGGAGCTCGCGATACCGCGCGTCGCTGCCCCCGAGGAGGTTCGCCCGCATGTCGGCGAGGAAGCGCGCGGTCGTCATCGGCTGGAAGGCGTGCCGGTCGAAGTAGCTGCGCAGGTACTGGTCGAAGCGCTCGCGACCCACTGCCAGCTCGAGCATCCGCAGGAACGACGACCCCTTGTTATAGGCGATCTGGGTCATGCCGTCGTCCGGGTCGCGCCCCGCCAGGCGCAGGTGCAGGATCGTCTCGGCGGTGTCGGCCCCGAAGCCCGCGATCTCCGCGTCGAGCTCCGTGCGCTCGAGCGCCTGCAGCATCACGGCGATGTCGCGGCCGTACATCGCCTCCATGATCCGGTTCTCGAAGTAGGTGGTGAACCCCTCGTTGAGCCAGAAGTCGCTCCACGTCGCGTTGGTGACGAGGTTGCCCGACCAGGAGTGCGCCAGCTCGTGCGCGATCAGCGACACCAGCGAGCGGTCGCCCGCCAGGATCGTCGGCGTCGCGAAGGTGAGCCTCGGATTCTCCATCCCGCCGAACGGGAACGACGGCGGCAGCACGAGGATGTCGTAGCGCCCCCACCGGTAGGGTCCGTAGATCGACTCCGCCACGCCGACCATCCGTTCGACGTCGGCGAACTCGCGCGCAGCCGAATCCACCACCGACGGCTCGGCGTACACGCCGGTTCGCGGGCCGATCTCCCGGAAGGCGATGTCACCGACGGCGATCGCGATGAGGTAGGGCGGGATCGCTTCGTTCATCCTGAAGCGAAACGTGCGTCCCGCTGCGGCCGGCTCGCCGTCCGGCGTCAACTGCTCCGCGCTCATCACGGCGCGCAGTGCCGCCGGAACGGTGATGCGCGCCTCGTACGTCTGCCGGATGCCGGGGCTGTCCTGCGTCGGGATCCAGGTGCGCGTGAGGATCGCCTGCCCCTGCGAGAAGAGGTATGGCTGGCGCTTGCCCGCCGTCTGGGCCGGCGAGAGCCACTGCAGTGCGCTCGCACCGGGGCTGGTGCGGTAGCGAATGCTGATCCGGTCGCCGCGCGTCGGCAGCTGGACCGTCAGCGGAGCTCCCATGATCGGGTCGCTCGCGCCGAGGGCGTACTGCAGCGCATCACCGCCTGCATCGGTGGCGCCGAGGATCGTCAGGTCCCGTGCATCAAGGACGAGCTCCGTTGCTCCCGGCGCCCGCGCGACGGTGAGCGTTGCGGTGCCCGCGAGCGTCTTTGCGGTGAAGTCGGTCGCGAGATCGAGGGCCACGTGGGTCACGCGCGCCTCGTTCGGCCGTGCGTGCGAGTGGATGTCCTGCTCGAGCGGCGCCAGCGCTGTCGGGATGCCGGTGCCCACCTGGATCGGGGCGGCACAGGCGGCGAGCAGGACGACCGGACCGAGCGCGAATGCGAGCTTCGTGAACATTGGGTTTCTGGTGCCTCGTTGGTGGTTCATGCCGGCGCGTCACACTCCACGCCTCAGCGCGGGAATGCGACCATGCTCTCGTTGCCGTCGCGATCGACCGCCGCGACGCCGAAGAAGTAGTTGTCGATGATCACGTTCTCGAGCGTGTACTGCGTGACGTTCCCCACGAATCGCGAGTGCGTCCAGTTCACGTCACTCGGCTTGCGCCAGTAGATGCGGTAGCCCGCGACGTCGGTGGCCCTGACCGCTGCCCACCGGAGCGTCGGCGATGGCAGCACGGCGCCGGTGATGCGCACCGAATCGGGAGTCGGCGGCGCCCACGCGAGCGACATCAGGGTGGCGGCGTCGAGGGCGGTCACCGATGCGGCATACGTGAAGTCCACCCCTTCGAGCACGTCGCCGTACGCGATGCCGTTCTCGGTGCGCAGGTCCTGGTGCTGGCGGGTGTAGTCCTCGTGCGTCTCCATCAGGCGCACCGCCGGGTATCCCTCGTTGAAGAACGGCGTGTGATGCCCCCCGCGGCCGTACCGGTCGAGGCGGTAGATGATCTCCACGTCGAGGTTGGGGAAGTACAGGTCGGCGACACGGTCGATATAGCGCGCGAGCTGCCGCGACGGCGTGTCGAGCTCGCCGCCGTTGCGGAGGATCCGCGCAAGCTCCGCCTGCGTCGTCGTCGGCGGCAGTCCGGGGGCAAACACCCGGGCGGTGTTGTTGGCCACGACGCCGGTGATGCCGTTGAAGTTGCCGACCATGTCGTTGTTGATCACCGCCTCGAGGCGCCAGTCGTTCGCCTTCGCGTGACGCGCCAGGATCTCGCCACCGAACAGCCCCTGCTCCTCGCCCGAGAGCTGCGCGAACACGACCGACGCATCGGGCCGGTACTTCGAGAGCACGCGCGCCGCCTCGAGCACCGCGGCGACGCCGCTCGCGTTGTCGTTGGCGCCCGGCGACTCGCTCGTGGCATCGAGCGGGTCGGTCACCCGCGAGTCGATGTCGCCGCTCAGCAGCACGTAGCGCTCGGGGTCGGTGCGGCCGCGCAGGATCGCGATCACGTTGACGACGTTCACGTCCTCGCGTATCCGGGACTGCGGGTTGCCCCGCACGATGTCGCTGACGTAGCGCACCTCGAGGCAATTGCCGCACGCCGCGCTGATCCGCATGAACTCGTCGAAGATCCAGCGCCGCGCCGCGCCGATGCCGCGCGTTCCTGACAGGGTGTCGGACATCGTGTGCCGCGTGCCGAACGCGACGAGCGTGCGGACGTCGCGCTCGATTCGTGCCGCCGATACGGCGGCGATGATGTCGTGGATGCGCGGATCCTCCAGCGACGGCGGGCGGACTCCCTGCGCAGCCGGGGGCGCCTGGGTGGCCTGCGCCCCAAGGGGGACCGTCGATGTGACGGCGAAGAGCGTGACGAGCGCAAGCACGACGAGACGGTTGGCAGACACGAAACCTCCGGAAGGGGCAGGGCAGGGTGAGGGTGTCACCCCGTCTGCCGAATGAAGGCCACAGGGGCGCCGCGAGTCCAGCCCTTGCGTGCCGGCCACCCCGAGCCACCCCATGCGCCCGCGGAGCGCCCGCGGAGCGCCCGCTGACCCGCTAGCTTCCTCAGGATGACCGAACCAAACATGGCCACGACCGGATTTGCGGCGCTTGGCCTCGACGAACGACTGATTGCCGCCCTCACGACGCTCGGCTACGAAGAGCCCACGCCCATACAGCGCGAGGCGATCCCGCCGCTGCTCGAGGGACGCGACCTGCTCGGCCAGGCGGCCACCGGTACCGGCAAGACCGCGGCGTTCGCGCTCCCCATGCTGCAGCACGTTTGCGCCGAGCGCGGCCCCCGCGACGAGGACGACACCCGCGCGACGACGATCCGGGGCCTCGTCCTCGTCCCCACGCGCGAGCTCGCGATGCAGGTGGCCGAGGCGCTGCACAAGTACGGCAAGGGGTTCGGCGTGCGCGTCACCCCCATCTACGGCGGGCAGGCCATCCAGCTGCAGCTGCGCGCCCTGCGCCGCGGCGCCGACGTCGTGATCGCGACCCCGGGCCGCATGCTCGACCACCTCGGGCGCAAGTCGATCGACCTCTCGCGCGTGCGCACGGTGGTGCTCGACGAGGCCGACGAGATGCTCGACATGGGCTTCGCCGACGACCTCGAGGCGATCCTCACCGAGCTGCCTGCCGAGCGGCAGACGGCGCTCTTCTCGGCCACGATGGCACCGCGGGTCGCCGGCATTGCCGAACGGCACCTCAAGCAACCGGTGCGCATCTCCATTGCGCGCGAGAAGTCGGCGCCGGGCGCCGTGCCGCGGGTGAAGCAGACCGCGTACGTCGTGCAGCGCCATCACAAGGTGGCGGCGCTCGGC
>JACDHQ010000444.1 GCA_013820975.1 Gemmatimonadaceae bacterium | reverse complement strand
GTGCGGGCCCCCGATCGAATCTTGAACTATCGGTTTATCGGTGGCGGAAAGAAATGCCGGCTCGCTCCCGAATCCAGGCAGTTCTCGGTGCCGCGACGATACTCGATTCACACACACACTCCGTAAAATGAAACTCGCATTGCTGTACATTCCCCTTGCCCTCGTGGTGCCGGCCGTGGCCGGCGCGCAGGTGCCGGTGCGGCCACTCGGCGCGGTCGTCTCGACGTCGACGGACTCGCTTGGCATCGTCGGTCACCTCCGGGCCCTGCCTGGCGGCCGCGTGCTCGTCAACGACGTGCAGCGCCGCCGCGTCGTGCTGATGGACTCCACGATGAAGGTCATGCGCGTCGTGATCGATTCCACCACCGGCTCCGCCGATGCGTACGGGCCGCGCCCGGGCGGCCTCATCGCGTGGAAGGGAGATTCGACGCTGTTCGTCGATCCGGCCTCGCTGTCGATGCTCGTGATCGACGCCGAGGGCCGGATTGCGCGGGTGATGTCGGTGCCCCGGACGCAGGAGGCGGGCGCGCTGACCAGCATCTCCTTCGGCACACCTGCACTCGACGCCGAGGGGCGCCTCGTCTACCGTGCATTCCCGGGACAGCAGTTTCGAGCCGTCGGGGGACCTGGTGGAGCGGTGGCTGCACCGCAGTCGCCGCCCGACTCCGCGGCGATCATCCGCCTCGACCTCGCGACCCGCAAGGTGGACACCGCTGCCTTCATCCGCATCCCGAAGGTGTCGATCAACATGAATCGCAGCGAGGATGGGCAGGTCTCCATCTCGCAGACGATCAACCCGCTCCCGATGGTGGACGACTGGGCGGTGACGAGCACCGGCCGCCTCGCCATCGTGCGCGGTCGCGACTATCGCGTCGACTGGGTGGGCGCAAACGGCGCGGTCGCATCGACTGGGAAAATCCCCTTCGACTGGCGCCGTCTCACCGACGACGACAAGGTCGCGCTCATCGACTCGGTGAAGGCGCAGCGCGAGCGCATGGGGACGCAGGGTGCAGTGGCCGGCGGCGGAGCGCCGATAATGGCCTTCGGCGGTGCGGGTGGCGGCGCCACCGCAGCGGCGGCCGAGACGCGTGTGCAGATGACGACAACGATCCGCGGTGGCGCCTCCGGCGCCCCCGGCGCGACGACGACCAGCAGCTCGAACGTCCGCGCCAACATCGACTTCGTGTCGCCGAGCGAGCTGCCCGACTACCAGCCCCCCTTCTTCGCCGGTGCCGTGCGTGCTGACGCCGATGGCAACATCTGGATCAGGACCATTCCAACACGCGCGATCGGCGGCGGCCCCGTTTATGACGTCGTCGACGAGAAGGGCGAGCTCGTCGACCGCGTGCAGCTGCCGGAGGGACGCGAGATTCGCGCATTCGGCCCCGACGGCACGGTGTTCCTCATGTCACGCGGCCCCGTCGGGACGGTCATCGAGCGGGCCCGCGTGAGGTGACCGTCAGCTTCCCGACGGAGAGGCGATCGTCACCGTGAAGGTGATCGTACCGAGTCCCGCGACGGTGGCGGAGATGTCGGCGAGTCCGGGGGTACCGCCGGCGGTGTAGAACGTTTGCGCGATCCCGTTGGAATTGGTGACGGTGGTCGGGTTGCTGACCGACCCGCCACCGCTCTCGACCCGCCACGTCACTGTCTGCCCCGGCAGCACCTGTCGGAACTGGTCGAACACCTGCACCATCAGCGGGGTGTTGGTGCGGGCGAGGGGGGCGACGGTCTGCGCGTTCCCTGCCTCCGACTCCAGGCGGGAGGGGCGCGGGGTGGTGAGGTCCTTCGTCAGGCAGCCGGTCGCTCCCGCAGACGCCATCAGCGCGAGGGCGAGAAGGGCACGGCGGCGCGCGGGGGGCAGGATGGTTGGCATGGGCTCGCAGTCTGGTGAATGTGGTCGGAGGTTCGCCTCCGTCATATAACCCGCCAGGGCGACGATGGGCCACGTCGCCGGAAGGTATTCGGTCGCTAGAGCACCCGGAGCCCGAGGGCGCTCGCCATCAGCCCCACGACCAGGTCCGCCGTGCGGTTCTCGTGGTCGAGCACCGGGTTCACCTCCACCACGTCGAGCGCCAGCAGCTTCTCGCAGTCGGCGATCATCTCCATGGCGGTGTGGGCCTCGCGGTAGGTCGCGCCGCCGCGCACCGGCGTCCCGACTCCCCGCGCCTCGATGGGATCGAGCCAGTCGGCATCGAAGGAGACGTGGACGCCACCCGTGTCGCGTGAGGCGATCTCCAGCGCATCGCGCATCACGGCGGCGATCCCACGTTCGTCGATGTCACGCATGGTGAAGACCGTCACCCCCCAGGCGGCGATGTGCCTTCGCTCGGGCTCGTCCACGTCGCGGAGTCCCACCATCACCACGTCCTTTGCCAGCACGGCCGGCTTCGGCACCGAGATCGACGAGAGCCCGTCGTCACCATGGCCGAGGAGGTGGGCCACCGGCATCCCGTGGATGTTGCCGCTCGCGCTCGTGGACGGCGTATGGATGTCCGAGTGAGCGTCGAGCCAGATCAGCCCCACGCGCTGATCGCGCTCCCCGAGCGCCGTCGCGACCCCGGCCACCGATCCCGCGGCCAGAGAATGATCCCCTCCCAACGTGACGGGCACGACGCCATCGCGGACCGCCCTGGCCGTCTCGCGCGCAAGGTGGGTACAGGCCGCCGTGACCGTTGCGAGGAACTGCGGCTGTCCCGCCTGGTCCGCCTGGAGTTCCTCCCGGAGCGGAATGTCGATGTTCATCGACTCGTCTACCGTGTGCCCGAGCGCCCGGAGCCGGTCGGCGGCGCCGGCGATCCGGATGGCGGAAGGCCCCATGTCGACCCCGCGGCGGGCGGCGCCGAGGTCCATGGGAAAGCCGATCAGGCGGATGTGGGACATGAGTCTCGGGGGTCTGGACGCGATTGAGTGACGGTTCGCGGGCGGGCCGTCATGAGATCAACATCGCCGCCTCCAGTGGTATTCGGGAGCGTCGCGAGGGCCGCACCCGAAAACAAAACATACGTTGTGATCTAGCGCACAGTCGTTTACTGCTGGACATCACTCACCCGCAAG
>JACDHQ010000443.1 GCA_013820975.1 Gemmatimonadaceae bacterium | reverse complement strand
TCCGCGGCGACTCGCTCCGTGCACGCTTCGAGGACGGCCAGGTCCGAACGGTGGACGTAGTGAAGGGCGCCGAAGTCTCGGGCGGGATCATCGCCGAGCCCGACTCCACCTGCAGGCCCACCGCACCCGCCAGCGAGGGCGAGCCTCCGCGCCGGCCCGAGTTGCGCGCCGGCGCGCCAGCCGGCAGCCCGTCACCCGATCCCGCGCGGCCGGCGGTCCCGAACCCGGCGGCAGAACGCGATTCGCCCCTGGCGCTGCCGCCAGCAGCCCGCCCCCAATCCACCCGCCCGTGACCGCGCCAGCGCCCGAAGTGCTGCAGCAACTCCTGGATCGCATCGCGCACGGGGACCGGTCGATGGCCCTGGCGCTCTCGGCCATCGTTGCATCGGCGGACGAGTCGGGCGTGACGACGCTGCAGCAGGCGGCCGAGCACTACCGTGCTGAGCACCTCGCCGACCTTCGGTCTCACGGAAAGGATGCGCACGTGGCCGCCTCGCAACTCGGCCTCGACCAGGTTCGCGAGCACCTCTGCCAGGCCGTGCTGCCGCGCCTGGTCGATCTGGGAATCATTGCGGCGCCGGCGCTCGACCGGGATACGCCGGACGCAACGGTGACAGTTGCCGAACGCTACTGGAACGAGATCCGCCCAGCGCGTGTCGCGGTCGCCGAAGTCCTTCGCCACACGGGTGAGCACCCGTCCGCCCCAGTAGCCGTAACATCAGCCCCGGCAGCGACTTGGGCTGAGGCTCCGAGCGTCCTCGAGGCAGACGGGCTCGTCAAGATCTACAAGCGGCGAAAGGTGGTGAACGACGTGGCACTCCGGTTGCAACAGGGGGAGATCGTTGGACTGCTGGGCCCGAATGGCGCGGGCAAGACCACGACCTTCTACATGATCGTGGGATTGATCCAGCCGCTCCGGGGACAGATCAGGCTCGACGGCAAGAACATCACGTCGATGCCGATGTACCGCCGGGCGCGGCAGGGCGTGGGGTACCTCTCGCAGGAACCCTCCGTATTCCGCAAGCTGTCCGTCGAGGAAAACCTGCTGGCGATCCTGGAGACGCTCCCGATCTCGAAGGCGGAGCGCTACGAGCGCCTCGAGGCCCTGCTCGACGAGCTGAACATCAAGCACCTTCGCAAGTCCAAGGCATTCGCCCTCTCCGGAGGCGAGCGCCGACGGCTCGAGATCACCCGGGCACTCGTCACGCAGCCGAAGTTCATGATGCTGGACGAGCCGTTCGCCGGGGTCGACCCGATCGCCGTGCACGATATCCAGACCATCGTCGCTGGCCTGCGTACCCGCGGAATCGGGGTGCTCATCTCCGACCATAACGTGGAGCAGACTCTGGACATCGTGGATCGCGCATACATCATGTACGACGGGGAAGTTCGCGTCTCGGGAACGGTCCGCGAGCTCGTGTTCGACGACACCGTTGCCGACATCTACCTCGGCCCGACGCTGACGGCGCGCCTGCGCGCACGCTTCGCCGAGTCCGAAGGAGCACCCGTCGCATGAAGCCTGGCCTCCATCAGGGCACGCAGCTCAAGCAGGAGCTCAAGATCAATCCACGCCTCTACCAGGCGATGGACCTGCTCTACATGCCCCTGCTCGATCTCCAGCAGCACCTCAAGCAGGAGCTGCTCAACAACCCGTTCCTCGACATGGTCGAGCCTGAGGACGAAGAGGAAGAGCAGAACGAGGGCGAGACCGACGCCGAGGCCAACGCCGCCGAGCCCCCGGAGCCGCCCGAGGAAAAGAACAACGACGAGATCGACTGGGAGGAGATCCTCCTCGACGGCTTCGACGCGGGCGGCCGTCGCGAGGAGCATGAGGAGCGCGAGTACTACGAGCCGGTCACGGTCGATGCACGCGACCTCGGCGACCACCTCCGCGACCAGATCAACCTCCTCGACCTCCATCCGCGCCGGCAGTTCCTCGCGGAGGAGTTCGTCGGCAACATCAACGACGACGGCTACCTCGCCTGCGCGCTCGAGGAGATCGTGGACGGCGCCAACCAGATGCTCGACGAGCTGGCCGAGCAGATGGACCGCGAAGACGTCGCCGACAAGCACTACACCGTCGCCGAAGCCGATGAGATGCTCGGCACCATCCAGGCCCTCGATCCGCCGGGCGTGGCCGCGCGCGACCTGCGCGAATGCCTCATGCTGCAGCTTCGCGAGGCGGGCCTCGAGCAGTCGGTGCCGTTCCGCCTCGTCCGCGACTGCTTCGAGGAGCTGATCAACCACCGCTGGAGCGAGATCTCCAAGCGGTTCGGCATCAGCCCGCACGATGTGCAGCGCGCCGCGGACGAGATCCAGAAGCTCGATCCCAAGCCGGGACTCAAGCACTCCGCGGGTGACGACAACTACATCATTCCCGACCTGATCGTCGACAAGATCGACGGCAAGTACCACGTCTTCCTCAACGACGCCAACCTCCCGCGCCTCAAGCTGAGCAAGGCGTACCAGGAGATCGCGCGCGACAAGAAGAAGTTCGACGGGGAGTCGAAGGAGTTCATCAGCAACAAGCTCAACTCCGCCAACTGGATGATCCAGGCGATCGAGCAGCGGCGGCAGACGATGCTCAAGGTGATGAACTACATCGTCGAGCGGCAGCGTGACTTCTTCGAGAAGGGCGTGCAGCACCTCAAGCCGCTGACGCTGCGCGAGGTCGCCGAGGTCATCTCGATGCACGAGTCGACGGTGAGCCGCGTGACCAACGAGAAGTTCGTGCAGACCCCGCGCGGGGTACTGCCGCTCAAGTTCTTCTTCTCGTCCGGGCTCTCCACGACCGATGGCGAGGACGTCTCGGCCCGCGGCATCAAGGCCCAGATCCAGAAGCTCGTGGCCGAGGAGAATGCCAAGCACCCGTTGACGGATCAGGCCATCGTGAACATCCTCAAGCAGCGCGGCGTCAACATCGCCCGCCGCACCGTGGCCAAGTACCGGGATCAGCTCGGAGTCCTCTCGGCACGGATGCGGAAGCGGGTCTAGCGGGGCCGCGCTCCCGCCTCCGAAATTGACCTCCCAAGCGCTCGCTCCCGTCCCCGGCCTCCCGACCGC
>JACDHQ010000037.1 GCA_013820975.1 Gemmatimonadaceae bacterium | reverse complement strand
ACGTACATGAGCCCCGAGCAGGCGATGGGCGAGCGCGAGGTGGATGGGCGCAGCGACCAGTACTCGCTTGCCGTGGTCGGCTACGAGATGCTCGCCGGCGCGCCTCCCTTTCGCGCCTCCAACTCGCCGGCGCTGCTCATGAAGCATGTCGCCGAGTCGCCCGTGCCCATCTGGGCGCTGCGCGACGGCATCCCGGCGACGCTCGGCGGCGCGCTGATGCGCGCGCTCGCGAAGAAGCCCGAGGAACGCTGGCGCGATGCCGGCCAGTTCCGCGATGCGATCGCCGGGTCGGGAAGCGCCGGCGCGGCCGCGTCCGCAATCGCGTTCAAGAGCGGGATCGAGGGCAAGCCGGCGGAGCCCGCGCCGCTTCCGCGCTACGAACCGCCGGCACGGCGCCAGTTCGCTCCCGAACACGGCTCACTCCAGGACCGCGCGCGTGCTGAAGGCCGTGCCCCGCACCAGCAGGAGCGGAGCCGCGTCCGGCCGCTGGCGCCGGTCGGACCGCAGCTGCCACCGCTCAATCCGCGCCCGTCGCGGCGGGAGTTGGCAGAACGGCCCGCGCGCGAGGGGCGAGTCGACAAGCCGCTCGTGCAGGAGGTGCACGGATTCCAGAAGCACCTCTGGGGGACGGGCTCGGGCATCCTCGTCTGCTGGGCGGTGAACCTGATGACGTCGCCGGAGTTTCTCTGGGCGATCTTCCCGACGCTCGGCATGAGCATGGGACTCCTCGGGCACGCCACGCGGGTGCGTGGGCGCGGCGCCAACTGGCGGCAGCTCATCGGCAGGGAAAAGACGCCTGCGCTCTCGCCGGACGAGCTGCGCAAGCTCGGGCCCGAAGGCATCGCAGCGGGAATCGTGGGACGCGACGTGCTCGACGGCCCCTACGGCGACGCGGTTCGCCGCGCAGTGACCGACCGGATGGCGATCGATGACGTGCTGTCGCGCCTGTCCGGGACGGAGCTCGGCATGATCCCGGACGTGGGGCCCACTACGCAGGCACTCGTGGACCGCATCGCCGCGCTCGCCACGACGCTGCACCGCCTCGAGCTCGACCTTTCCGGCGCGTCGGTGGATGCGCTCGATGCACGGCTGGCTCGCGTGAGGGGGGAGCCCGAGTCACCGGACCAGTCGCGCCGGGTGATGCTGCTGGAGCGCCAGCAGCAGACACTGCGCGAGCTCGCAGAGCGTCGCGAAGCGATCCAGGGTCAGCTCGAGAGCGCGCAACTTGCACTCGGCAACCTCAAGCTCGATCTCTACAAGCTGCGTTCCGCCGGGATCGCGGCGGGGATCGCCGACGTGAACAGCGCTACGCAGCAGGCCCGCGCCGTGTCACGCGACATCGCCCACGCCCTCGAGGCAGCTCGCGAGATCGAACGTCTCTGACGGCCGGGGCCGGCGCGCGGGATGGCGAGGCGCGCCGCTGCACCCCACGTCGTCCGCCGCAGCCTGGAGCGTTATCCGATGACCATCCTCAGGATCTTCCTCGCCGCCGTCGTAGCGGTGGCCTGCACCGATGCCCGGCCCGGTGCCGACATGCCGGCCATCCCCGTGGACAGTGGCGGTGCCGCCACGGGCGGTGTGGATTCCGCCCGTGGGGTTACCGCCCCCGCCGGCGAATCCGGCCAGTCAGCACCGGGCGCGAGTGCAGTCGCAGGGTCGGCGGCGGGCAGCGACGGCGCAAACGCTCCTGCCGGAACGGCAGGGGCATCCGTCGCGGCCCGGCGCGACTCGATGGGCCCGTTCCCGCTCGTTCCGACTCCCGACACCGTCCGGGGACTTTACGTCAACCGGTGGGCGGCGGTGGGGCAGCGGATGTGGGAGCTCATCGACGTCGCGAAGCGCACCGAGGTGAACGCCCTGGTCATCGACGTGAAGGACGATCGCGGCTTCGTGCTCTACCGGTCGGGGGTTTCGCTCGCCCGTGCGATCGGGGCCGACACCAACACGCCGATGTCGCACCGCCGCATGCGCATGGTGCTCGATACGATGCGCGCGCACGGGATCTACCCGATTGCGCGGATCGTGGTGGCGAAGGATCCGCTGCTGGCGGAACACCGGCAGCAGTTCGCGATCCGGAAGCGCGCCGACACCACGCAGGTGTGGCTCGACCGCAATGGCACGCCGTGGCTCGACCCGACGCACCAGGAGATCTGGAAGTACTCGGTCGACCTCGCCGCGGAGGCGGTCGGACTCGGGTTCAGCGAGGTGCAGTTCGACTACGTGCGCTTTCCCGACGAGGATCGCGTGATCCGCGAGGGGTACTACGCGAAGCTCAACGGCCGCATCCGTGCGCAGGTGATCCGCGACCAGCTCGCGTACGTCGCGCGACTCGTCAAGCCGCTCGGCGTCCCCAATACGATCGACGTGTTCGGCCTCACCGCGACCGACACGACGGACATGGGGATTGGGCAGAAGTGGGAGCTGTTCATCGACCGCGCGGACGTGGTGCTGCCGATGGTGTATCCGTCGCACTATGCGCCGGGAACGTTCAAGCTCGCAAACCCGAACGCACGGCCGTATGAGACGATCGCGCAGTCCCTCAAGGACATGAAGGCCCGCACGCGGGGCATTGCGAACGCGGCGAAGATCGTCCCGTGGTACCAGGACTTCACGCTCGGGCCGCCGCGGTACGGGCCGGCCGAGGTCCGCGCGCAGATCAAGGCCGGCGAGGACAACGGGATTCCCGACTGGATTCTCTGGAACCCGCGCAGCGTCTATAACCTCGGGGCGCTGCGGTCGCGCTGAGGCCGCAGTGAAGCCGCACTGAGGCCGCAGTGAAGCCGCACTGAGACGCAGCTACGGGCCGAATTCGTCGAGACGATCCTGGAGTTCCGCGGCCATGGAGGGGTGCCCATGCCGTTCCGCCGCAGCGACCCCTCGCACGAGCGCCTCGCGCAGCTCATCGCCGCGACCGAGCTGCTCGAGCACGTCCGCGAGCCGCGCATAGCCGTTTCCTTCGTCGTCGAAGCCCGCGAGGTACGCCATGTAGTGCTCCAGGGCTTCCTCGAGTGCGCCGGCCTTCACGGCCTCGTTTGCAAGCCCGAAGCGCGCCTGCATGTTGGCGGGGTTCTTCGCGACCATCGCGCGAAAGGCATCGAGACGGGACATGCGACGGTTCGAGTGCGGGGAGGCCGGCGGGCGGGTGGCCGTGAAACGTAATGCGCGCCACGCCCCGGGATTCCGGGTGGCACCCCAGCTGTTCAGGGGGCGTTCGACGCCGACATCATGATTGGATCATGAATCGTTGCGGTACCTGCAGCGGTCGTCGCCATGTTGACCGGCGAGGACGCTCGTTGTGACTCGAGGTCGTATGCAAGACGGCAGCCCACCGGCACCTGCTCCGGCACGCCCGCCGGCTGGGACGTTCGGCATTGAACGTCATGCGTCCGCTCGCCCAAGGACGGCGTGGCAGCGACCGCGACCCAGGTGTCCGAGTCGATGGGAACCCAGCGGTCCTGGAGACTGAGCACCTCCGTGCGGGATCCCGGCGCTCCGGGCGCGGCGAGCCGCACCCGCACGCGATGCGGAACGTTCGCCCGAACCGTCACCTGGCTGGTCACGTGCGACTGGGCCGGGCCGCTCGTCGTGGCGGTCACCGCCACGGACGTGAATTCGAGCACCGCCGGCACGATGGCCACGAGCTGGATCGACGCGACCGCGGTGTTGTGCAAAGGTCGCTGCGCGCTGGCCGGGAAGGCGACCAGCCCGCAGAGCAGCGTCGCAAGGCTGGCAAGTGGAGCGGCAGAAACTGGCAGGGACATACGGACTCGCTGGCGGGAGGGTTCGGTGCTGACGAACCCTCAAAAAGCACCATGCGGACCGCTGGAAAACCGCCCATTCGACGCGTCCACCGCCCTGCCGCGGCAGCCCGTGGCTGCAGCAAACTCCTTTCCTGCCAACGATATGCGATCATGCTGGGTGCCTTCACGACAGCTCCGCACCACCGTACAGAGACTCGGACATCATGCCCGGGCGGGCGATTTGCCCTAGGGCAGATCGCGCTCGGCCGAACCGGTGTTGAGCTTTCGGCGGAGCGTCCGGACGTCGATTCCCAGACGGTCGGCGGCCTGGCTTCGGTTCCCCCCGGACAGGATGAGTGCATGGTCGATCACCTGGCGCTCCACCGCGGCCAGGTCGAGGCTCGCGAGCGGGAGGTAAAACGGGGGGCCGTCCGGCGATCCCAGGCCGGCGCGTGCGTCGGCGCCGGCGGCGCGCGCTGCCGCCGCCGACCCATGGGTGGTGGTGCGAGCCCGGATGCCGGGAAACAGGTGCGGCTCGAGCATCGGCCCATTTGCGAGAAGGACGGCGCGCTCGATCGCGTGCTCGAGTTCCCGGACGTTGCCGGGCCACTGGTAGGCGCGGAGCAGGTCCAGCGCCCCGGCAGACAAGGCCTCGAACCGCCGCCCCGACCGGGCCGCTGCACGCACCGCGAACCGGTAGGCCAGGAGCGGGATGTCCTCACGCCGGTCACGCAGCGGCGGCACGTGAATCGGGAAGACGCTCAGCCGGTAGAACAGGTCCTCGCGAAACGTCCCCTGGCTCGCCTGCGCGGCGAGGTCGCGGTTGCTCGTGGCGATGACGCGAACGTTCACCTTGATGGGATGTGTCCCGCCGACGCGCTCGAACTCACGCTCCTGCAGCACCCGCAGCAGCTTGGGCTGCAGGTCGAGCCGCATCTCGCTCACTTCATCGAGCAGCAGCGTTCCCCCGTCGGCCCGCTCGAACGCGCCGAGCATGCGCTTGTGGGCGCCGGTGAAGGCGCCGCGCTCATGCCCGAACAACGTGCTCTCGATGAGTCCCTCCGGCATGGCCGCGCAATTCACCTGGATGAACGGGCCGGCATGCTCGGCGCTCTGCCGATGGATGGCGCGGGCGAGCAGTTCCTTTCCGGTGCCGGACTCTCCCTGCAGCAGCACGGTCGCCCGGCTCGACGCCGCGGCGGCAACCGCGCCGAGCAACTGACGGACGGCGCGCCCCTCGCCGACAATGCCGTGGACATCGGACGACTGCGCGGCGCCCTCGCGCAGCACGGCGGTCTGCATCCGCTGCCGCGCGACCTCGAGCGCCTGCGCAACCGCGGTGTCCAGCTGCCCGATCGAGAACGGCTTCGTGAGGTAATTGATCGCGCCCGCCTGGATGGCCGCTACGGCGTGTTCGATGCTGCCGAATGCGGTGAGCATCACCACGAGTGTCTGGTCCCCGCGTTCCGCGAGCACCTGCAGCAGGTCGAGCCCGTCGAGCCCGGGCATGGACCAGTCGGTGATGATGAGGTTAGCCGGCTCGGCGTCCAGCGCCTGGAGGGCCGGCACGACCCCCTCCACCGCACGCACCTCATGCCCGAGTCGCACGAGCGCGCGCACGAGCACGTCGCGAATCGCCGCATCATCATCCACGCAAAGGATCTTCGCCATTGCCCTCAGTGCCGGAGGATCAGTCGGCCGATCGCCTGCGCCACTTCCTGCGGCTGCTCCTCCGGCACGAAGTGGCCCCCCTCCTCGATGATGTCGAGGGTCGCGGAGGGGATGGCAGCGGCGAGCCGCTCGGCATTCTTCACGGGGAGGAAGGGGTCGTTCCGTCCCCAGACCACCGCCGTCGGCTGGACGATGTCGCCCAGCCGCGGCGTGAGCGCATCGGGATCGGCGGGATCGAGCTGCTGCAGGTGCTGGAAGAACGCGTCGCGGCCGTCTGCGTCGCCGAACGGCTGCAGGTACCGATCGACCGATCGCGCTGCATGGTCGGCGTTGACGTAACCGCGCAGCAGGTCGGCGCGCAGGACCGACGACACCCACGACGGCGGCAGGTGCCGCGTGAGCGGGAGCGTGGCACGCACGACCTTCACGTCGCGCGGCGGCCACGCGTCGAAGGCCGCGGCGCTGACGAGCCCCAGGCGCGAAACCCTCGGCGGATGCCGCAGTGCGGCAGCAAGCGCGATCGCGCCCCCGATGTCGTGGCCGATGAGACACGCGAAGTTGATTCCGAGCGCGTCGAGGAGGGCAATCACGCGGTCGGCATGGGCGTGAATGTCCACCGCATGCGACCCCGGGCGGTCGCTGCGCCCGAACCCGAGCAGGTCGAGCACGATCGTGCGGTGCCCCTGGGGCAGGTGGGGGACGACGTCCGCCCAGAGATGGCCCGAGGTCGGGAAGCCGTGCAGGAGCACCACCGGCTCGCCGGCGCCTCGGGTGCCGGCGGCATAATAGTACAGGCGTGCGCCGCGGACATCGACAAATTCACCCCGCATGAGCGGGGCGGGCGGACGAATCGGACCTCATGCGTACATATTATGGTGGGATGCGGGAGAAAAGCGGGGCGGGACTAGCGGAAGCGTCTATTCTTCTTCACGTTACGCGCCCGAGTCGGACTCTGCCGCGCCCGCTGCCCGTATAGTGTACGGATCGCCTGAAACGCTCGAAAGGAGCGGACCGTGACTTCACCATTGATGCCCGACGCCGGAGAGAACCACGACCCGGCCATTTCCATCGACGACACCCTCGCTGCCCCGGTCCCCGAGGCGGCGCCACCGGCTGTCGTCCCTCCTCCTCCGCCGCCGCCGCCCAAGCCGATCAAGTTTCCACTCGGCTGGCTGCTCGATCACGCCTCGTATCCGCTGCAGTATCGCGCGATCGCCGACGTGGCGCGACTCGGCCATGCGCTGCCCCCCAAGGGGCACGACATCCCGTTGTCGCACGGGCCGGCGCTCGTCCTGGCGCTGAGCCAGAGCTCGGATGGCATCTGGCACAACTCGATGCTGAGCCTCCCCGAGCCAGGCTCGACGAGCTTCGCCGGGGTCGGGACGGTGCACGCCTTCCGCCGCCTGGTGGAATACGGCTGGTCGAAGGAGACACCGCCGCTGCATTGCGCCCGCCGGGCACTCTTTCGCCTGCTCGCCGAGGACGAGAGCCCGGAAATCCTCTACGAGTTGTACGACGATGCGGTGACATCGGAGGACCTGGTGCGGCGCGGCCGCGGCATTCTGCGCGAGGCGGCAGCGGCTGCACTCGCCCAGGGCGGCTATGAGGCCGATCCGCGGCTCCGCGGCGCGGCGCGCCGGATCATCGACCGGGTGGCTGCCTACATCCGGTCGCCGCAGGCGCAGAAGCCATTCGTGCGATATGGCAACCAGCATGCGCTGCCGCCAGAGGCCGCGCCGCCGTCGATCTACGCACTGCAGATGCTGGCGCACATGCCACTCTTTCGTCACGAGCACTACGAGGTGATGGAGCGGATCTACGATCACATCACCCAGGCCGCACCGAAGACCGAGACGGTCCAGATGATCGGCAGCGAGCTGGTGCCGCAGCCGCACTTCGTGATGGGCGACCCCCTCACGACGCGCAATGCGGGCGATGCGGACATCCCGTTCGCGATGCACTGGCTCGAGCTGATGGCGCGCCTCGGCTTCCTCAAGCGCAACGACGGCTGGGCAAAGATCTACGACCGCTACCTCGACTGCTGCGACTCGCACGGCGTGTTCAAGACGAGCAAGGGGATGTCGCTCACGAGCACCAACCCGCACACCTGGCACATGTATCCGCTCGACGATCGCGCGGAGCCGGGCGTGGTGGACGTGACCTTCCGCCTCGGCTTGATCGGGCGGATACTCGGGAGGCAGATCGAGCTGGTCTAGACTGCGGCCTGGAGTCGGTCCGTCTTGCTCCCTGCGCCCTACTCCCTACTCCCTACTCCCTACTCCCTACCGTAGCTCGTCTATCCACCGCTCCACGCATTCCGCCAGCTCCGCCGGCCGGCTGTAGTTGAGTGCGTGCGGCCCCTCGAGTATCTCGAGCCGCGCGGTCGGTGATTGCGTCCCGAGCCAGCGGCACCACGCCTGAGGCGCGAGGGGGTCGCGGTCGCCGCAGACGATGAGCACCGGCGCCCGCACGTGCGCGAGCTTCTCCTCGATCCGATCGTCGAGGGCGATGTCGAGCGCCGACGTCGCGAAGCGCCAGCCGGCCCGCACGATGTCGCGCAGGTGCAGCGGGATCAGTGACGGTCGCTCGAGGAAGGCATCGTGCGCCAGCCGCCAGAGCTGCTGCATGCGGGTGCGCGCGGCGCGGTCGACGGTCGGGCCGACGAGCACGAGGCTCGCGACGGCATCGGGCCAGCGAACGGCAAGGTCGGCGATCACCTGCGCGCCCATGCTGTTGCCCAGCAGGTGCGCGCGCCCGATGCCGGCTGCGGCCATCCAGTCGTGGAGCGCGCCGGCAAGCCCCGGGACATCGAGTGGCTGCGCCGGGTCGTCGCTCGCACCGAACCCGGGCAGGTCAGGGATGAGCACGCGGTGCATGACGGCGAGGCGTCGAGCCGTTGGCACCATGTAGCGTCCGGAGATAACGGCCCCGTGGACCATCACGATCGGCATCCCGTCGCCACCGTCAGGATTGCCCAAGGCCGCGCTGCTTCCAATGGTGGGCACACCCCCTCCAGCGCGGGTGAAGACGCTGCCGCCGCCGACATCGAGCACATAGGCGGACAGGGAGGGGTGCGTCACGCGCCCTGTCGTGTCGCGGAGTCGAGGGCTCGGGCCACCCGTTCGGCGACGACCGACTGGACGGCGCTCGCGTTCGGGAGGAACGCGTGGGTCACGGGCACCTCGATCACCGGGTCATCGTCGCACACGCGCGTTTCGTCCACGGCCACGATGCCATCGTTCGCCGCGTCGAGGAACGGACTCAGTCGGCCGACGGGACCGCGCGTGCCGGCGATGAGCGTGTACGGGCAGCAGGGACGGGGCAGGTCGCGAAAGAACTCCTCCTGCGACAGCTTCGATCCGCCCTCGCCGACCGCCCAGTTGAATGGCGCGAACACCGCGAGCCGGCGGGCGAGGAGCGGGGCGCGGTTGGGCGTGCCCATCATCACGAAATGCACGGGCTGCGGGCCGTCGATCCGGCTGAGGGCATCCCGGAGCAGCACCCCGCCAAGCGAGTAGCCGACGACAGCATATGGTCCTGCCGCCGCCATGCTCGTGAGCTGGGCGGCCAGGCGAGTGACGATGCGATCATACGACTCGGCGATGGTGAGGTAGGCGAACTGCCGTACGGCGTGCCCGTCCGCGCGAAGCCGGCGGCCGAGGCCGAGCATGCAGATGGGAGTTCGCCACAGCCCGTGCACGAGGAGCACCTGCGTCCTGGCCATGGAGGCAACTAATTGCGTAGCGCCATGTCCCACAAGCCTTTAGCTTTGCCACGACATGACACGAGCAAAGAAGACCCCCAAGGGAGATAGCGGGGCGGTGGACGCGGTCGGCGGAGTGGACACGAAGGTTCCGGTAGACGTGGTGGACGCGATACAGGCGCTGGCGCCGGTGGAGCTGGTAGACGATGCCACGTTCGCTTCGCTCGGATTGGCCGCGCCGGTGCTGCAGGCCGCACACGAAGCAGGATACGTGCGACCGACGCCGATCCAGCGCGAGGCGATCCCGCTTGCGCTCTCCGGGCGCGACATCATGGGGCTTGCCCAGACGGGCACGGGCAAGACCGCCGCGTTCACGCTCCCGATCGTGGACCGGCTGCATGACGGGCCGCGGCGCACGCGGGCGCTGATCCTCACGCCGACGCGCGAGCTCTGCCAGCAGGTGGAGGCGAGCGTCCGCAAGTACGCCACGCATGCCGAGCTCGATGTCGCGTCGATCTACGGCGGCATGCCGATGGAGCCGCAGGAGCGGGCGCTACGCGCGGGGGTGGACATCGTCGTGGCCACCCCGGGCC
>JACDHQ010000442.1 GCA_013820975.1 Gemmatimonadaceae bacterium | reverse complement strand
GGACAACGCCCGCCTCTACGATGCCGAGCGACATCTCCGCGAGCTGGCCGAAGCCGCCAATCGCGCCAAGTCCGAGTTCCTGGCGAACATGTCGCACGAGCTCCGCACGCCGCTCAACGCCATCGGCGGCTACAGTGAGCTGCTGACCACCGGCATCCGCGGCCCGATCAACGATGCGCAGCGGTCCGACATCGAGCGCATCAAGCGCAACCAGCACCACCTGCTCTCGCTCATCAACGACATCCTCAACTTCGCGAAGATCGAGGCGGGACGCGTGCGGATGTCCCCGGAGCACGTGTCGCTCAACACGGCGCTCGGCAACCTCGAGGCCCTGGTGTCCCCGCAGCTCGAGCAGAAGGGGATCCGGTACGAGTATCGCTGCTGCGACGCGTCGTTCACCGCGTTCGTCGATCCCGAGCGGCTGCAGCAGATCCTCCTCAACCTCCTCTCGAACGCGGTCAAGTTCACGCCGGCCGGCGGGGAGATCCTCGTCGAGTGCCGCGCGAAGCCCGACGTGATGATCGTCAGCGTGCGCGACACCGGGGTCGGCATCCCGCCCGACAAGCTCGAGCAGGTCTTCGAGCCCTTCGTGCAACTCGAGCGCGGCCAGACCAGCAGCGACGGCACCGGCCTGGGTCTCGCCATCAGCCGCGACCTCGCGCGCGCCATGCGAGGCGACCTCACGGCAGTCAGTACCGTGGACAAGGGCAGCACGTTCTACGTGACGCTGCCGAGGCGGGAAGCGAGTCGGGACTAGCGAGTCCGCAGCGCCTGTGGCGCTGTGCTGGTCCCATACCCCAGACTGCAATGGCGCCTAGGCGCTATCGCCTGCCGGAAGCGTCAGCGTGAACACCGATCCCACTCCCGGCGTGCTCGCCGCGGTCAGGTCGCCGTGCATCGCCCGGGCCAGGTCACGGCTGATCGCCAGCCCGAGTCCCGCCCCTTCGTGGGTGCTGGTCAGCGTGCGATCCACCTGCACGAACGGCTCGAAGATCTCGGTGATCCGATCCTCGGGGATCCCGATGCCAGTGTCCTCCACCTCCACCGTCACCGTCCGCCCCTGCTGCATGCAGCGGATTGACACGGTACCGCCCCCGGGAGTGAACTTCGTCGCATTCGTCACGAGGTTGAGCAGCACCTGCTGCAGCTTGTCGGGGTCAGCGCGCACGACCGGATCGGTGTCGCACGCTTCCACCGAATAGCGGAGTCCCTTGGCGCGCAACTGCGGCAGCACCATGTCCTCGAGGCGTGCGATCACCGGCTTGATCGGGATGTGCTCGAGACGATACTCGAGCGTGCCCGCCTCGATCTTTGCGTAGTTCAGCACGTCGTTGATGAGGCTCAGCAGGTGCCCCTGGCTTCGCTGCACGCGCACCAGCGCGTCACGCTGTGCCTCCGTCACGTCGCCATGGATGCCGAGCTGTACCAGCTGCGTGTGCCCGGAGATCGCATTGAGCGGCGTCCGCAGCTCGTGGCTCATCTTCGCCAGGAACTCCGACTTGGCACGGTTCGCCTGCTCTGCCGCCTCGCGCGCGGCACGCTCGGCGTGCATCAGCCGAACGCGCTCGAGGGCCTGCGTGCACTGTCCCGCCAGGGTCTCGATGAAGGTGCGCTCGTCGGCGTCGAACGCCTTCGCGCGCGCGAACGACCAGGCGATCCCCCCGGTCGCGACGCCGTCGAGGACCAGGGGGAGGTTGGCCCACGCCTCACTGTGAACGTTCGCCGCGTCGAGCTGCGGAAAGCGCTGCTGCATCGCCGCGCGGTCGTGGATGTACACCGGCTGCCCGCTGCGGACCGCCTCCGCCAAGGGAAGCGGCGCATCGATGGGAACGATGTGAAACCGTTCGAGGGTGTGCTCGGCGATCCCCACCGAGTGCACGACCTCCATCGTGGATGCGTCGTCACGCACGCAGCACAGCGCGCCGCCACTGGCGTCGAGCGCCGCCGCCCCCTCCCGCAGGATGCCCTGCGCCACCGCGTCGCGGGTCGTCGCTTCCGCGAGCACCACCGTCGCCGTCTGGAGGCGCTGGATGCGCTCGGCGGCTCGCTCGGCCGTGCGCTGCGCCTCCACCGCATCGCGGAACAGCCGCGCGTGATCCACCGCGGTCGCCGCCCTCGATGCCAGCTCACGTGCAAGCGACAGGTCGCCCGGGCCGTAATGACGCCCAGATTCCGTGGCCGCGAGGGTGAGCGCGCCAAGCCGGCGCCCGTGGGCGTCCAGCGGTACGATGATGATCGAGGAAAGATTGAGCGATTCCAGGATCTCCCGGTGCCGCGCGTCCACCGCCGCCGCGTGGATCATCTCGAGAGGAACGGCGGGCACGAACATCGGCTCCCCGGTGCGGAGCACCGCAGCGAGCCCCGTGTCCTGTTCCCAGTCACGGGGATACTCGCGCTCGAGCTGGCGCGCGAGTGCGAGCTTCGCCGGATCCTCGTGATGGATCGCGAGCCGCTCCAGGGTCGGCGGCCAGTGTGCGGCGTCGGGGTCCACGATCAGGTCGACGGCGCACCAGTCACCGAGCATTGGAACGGCTGAGCGAACGACCGAACCGATGGTCGCGTGGTAATCCAGGGAGGATGCCAGCTCCTGTGCAGCGTCCGCCAGGAAGGTGGCGCGCCGTTGAGACTCTTCGGAGTGTTCGAGGGTGACCCGGAGCTCCTCATTCGCCTGCTCGAGCTCCTCGGCGAGTGACTGGGCTTCCTCGGCCTGGACTTCCAGTTCGGCGGCCTGTGCCTCGAGCTGGTGGGCAGCCAGGGTCCGCTCTCGCGCGGTCTCGGTTTCGGCTGTGAGGTCGCGGAAGATTCCGCTGAACAGTCGCTGACCGTCGGTGACGAAGTCGCCGAACGAGATCCCCATCGGGACCTCGTTTCCCGACCTGGTCAGCACGGGCACGCGGACGTCGCGCCAGTCCATCGTGCGGGTGCCGGACGAGAGGTACCGCTCCATCCCGCGCCGGTGTCCGGCGCGCAGCCGCTCGGGGATCACCATCGAGAGGTGCTGCCCCGCGAGCTCGGCCGCGCCGTAGCCGAAGAGCCGTTCGCCGGCGGGGTTGACCGTCACGATCAGAC
>JACDHQ010000441.1 GCA_013820975.1 Gemmatimonadaceae bacterium | reverse complement strand
GCCGAACTCCTTTTCCACGTCGGCAACCGAGACGCGCGTGTCCTCGACGACGTCGTGGATCAGCCCGCAGGCGACGGTCAGCGAGTCGAGCTGCAGCTCGGCGAGGATCTGTGCGACCTCGACGCAGTGGGTGATGTACGGGTCACCCGAGGTGCGCGTCTGCCCGCGATGCGCCTCCTCGCTGAACTTGTAGGCGCGCGCGAGCAGGTCACGGTCGAGCCGCTCCGTGCCGGGCGAGTCGCCGATCGTCCATCCGGGTATGATCTCTTCCCAAGCCGTTGCCGATGTCGCCATCAGGGGCGCCCTGCCTCCATCCGGTGTTCCGATCCAGGTCCGGTAACCAGCGTTACCCAGTGTATGTACCCGTTCTACCCTGACCGCCGCTAGGGGCTCCCGCCCGCCATCTTGGCCGCCGTTCGACTACAGCAATCCCGCCTCGGCAAAGCTCGTATACCGCCCCCGGCCGATGATCACGTGGTCGTGCACCGGGATATCCAGCAATCGGCCTGCCGCGACGAGCTGCTCGGTGACCATTCGGTCATCGGCTGACGGGGTCGGATCGCCGCTCGGGTGGTTGTGAACGAGGACGACCGCGGCGGCCCGTTCGGCGATTGCTTCGCGAAAGACCTCCCGCGGGTGCACGAGCGACGAATTGAGGATCCCGCGGGTGACTGTGATGTCTCGTTCCAGACGGTGCTGCGAGTCGAGGACGGCGACGTGGAATTCCTCGACCGGCAGGTCCTCCAGGCGGCCGGCGTACGCGGCCACGACGTCGCGAGGTGATCGGATCGGCACCCCGCACTCCCGGCTCTCGGCTGCCAGCCGCCGTCCCAGCTCCAATGCGGCATGCACGGCGACGGCGCGGGCGATCCCGATGCCGGCCACGGCCCGGAGGGCTGCCGGCGGCTGCATCGCCAGCCGCCGGTGGGACCCGCCGGCAGCGGCGAGGACATCCTGGCCGAGGCGAAGCGCCGACCGGCCGGCCCCGCCAGACCCGATCAGGATCGCCAGCAGCTCGGCGGTGCCGAGTGCCTGGGCACCGAGGTCAACGAGCCGTTCGCGGGGGCGGTCGGTGCGTGGGAGCTCGTGAATCGCTGCCGGCCGCAACTCGAGGGGCGGCTCGCCAGTGGCGATGGGAGATGCGGAGATCGGCATGGGTCGGGATGCGGCGTGAAGGGCACGACGAACCCTGATTCTGTGGCCGCAGGCGTGAGCGGCATCATCGCCGCGACGCGGCGACCATCGCACCGCCGCATCACCGGAGGCCGGTACCGCCGCCCAGCGCTCTTCTCCGCCGACGGAACACGGGGTACTTCGCGTCGGCGCGAAGTACCCCGTGACCTGGACAATCGGCGGTGCGACTCAGCTCAGGCCGCCGCCCCGTGGCACTTCTTGAACTTCTTCCCCGACCCGCACGGGCACGGATCGTTGCGGCCGACGTTCGACCAGTCGGCACCGCCCGCCGCGGGCTGGTTGAGCGACCGCGTCGTGCCGGCACCCACGATCACCGGATCGCGCTTGACCGCCGAGCCCTGCTTCGGCGGCTCTGCGGGTGCAATGTCGAGCACTGCGTCGGCCGATCCGGCTGTCCCACCAGCCGCCGCCGTCCCGTCCCCCTCCACCACATCCTCGAGGATGCCGAACGCGTTGTACTTGCGCTTAGGGCCCGTCGGCGCCGGCGGCGTGTAGGCCTGCGGCTGCTCCATCACGAGCTGCGCCTTCATGAACCGCTCGGAGAACGAGCCGTAGATGTCGGTCATCAGCTCCACGAATATCGAATACGCCTCCTGCTTGTACTCGATCAGCGGATCCTTCTGCCCCCACGAGCGATAGTGGATCGATCCGCGCAGCTGGTCGAGGTCGTACAGGTGGTCCTTCCACTTCTCGTCGAGGACGTTGAGCATCACCAGTGACAGCAGCCGGTCGGCATAGCCGCCCTGGCCGTCGCGAATGGCGTCGAGGCTCTCGAGCTTCCGGTCGAAGGCTGCACGCGCCGCCTCGACCGATGCTTCCACTGCATCCTCGATCGAAGCCGGGCGCGTCTCCGACTCGAGCTCCGGTACCGGCAGCATGTAGTGCATCTGCAGGTCCTTCGAGACGAGGTCGAGGTCCCAGTCCTCGGGGTTGTCGAACTCCGCGAGCGACGTCTCGACGCGGCGTGACACCGCCTTCTCGAGCATCTTCAGGGCCTCGCCCTTCAGCTCCTCCCCGCCCTCGAGCGCGAACGACCGCAGCGAGTAGATCACCTCGCGCTGCTGGTTCATCACGTCGTCGTAGTCGAGCAGCCGCTTGCGGCTCTGGAAGTTCTGCAGCTCGACGCGCTTCTGGGCCTGCTCGATTGACCGGGTGATGAACGGGTGCGTCAGCACGTCGCCATCCTGCGCGCCCATGCGATCCATGAGCTTCGCGATGCGGTCCGACCCGAAGAGCCGCATCAGGTCGTCCTCGAGCGACAGGAAGAACTGCGACGCGCCCGGGTCGCCCTGCCGGCCCGCACGGCCGCGCAGCTGCCGGTCGATGCGCCGCGACTCGTGGCGCTCGGAGCCGACGATGTGGAGGCCGCCCATCTCCTCGACGTCCACGAGGTTGTTGTCGGCGTCCTTCACCTGTGAGGGGTGCGACTCGCGCACGCCCTCGCCCAGCTTGATGTCGGTACCGCGGCCGGCCATGTTCGTCGCGATCGTGACCGATCCGCGCTGGCCGGCGCCGGCGACGATTTCCGCCTCGCGCTGGTGGTACTTCGCGTTGAGGACGTTGTGGGGGATACCGGCACGCTGGAAGAGCTTGGCCAGCGTCTCGGATGCATCGACGCTCGTCGTGCCGACGAGCACCGGGAACCCGAGTTCATGCAGCCGGCGGGTCTCGTCCACGATCGCCTGGAATTTCTCCTTGCGCGTCTTGTAGACGAGGTCCTGCCGGTCCTGGCGCACGATCGGCCGGTTGGTCGGGATCACCGCGACTTCCAGCCCGTAGATCTGGAAGAACTCGGTCTCTTCGGTCTCTGCCGTTCCCGTCATGCCGGCGAGCTTGTCGTACAACCGGAAGTAGTTCTGGATCGTGATGGTGGCGAGC
>JACDHQ010000036.1 GCA_013820975.1 Gemmatimonadaceae bacterium | reverse complement strand
GCACGAGTCCGCGGAGGAAGCGTGACCGCGCCTGGAGTTCCCCTCGGCGCCGCTGCGATCGCCAACGCCGTGATGAAGGGTGCGCGCGGCCCGGTCGACGCCGTGGAGGCGGCTTTCAATCAGGCCGACGCCGTGAACGCCGGCCCGAGCGGCCTCAATGCGCTGTTGTGGACCGACGAGGCAGCGGCGACGCAGGCAGCCAGCATACTCGAGGCGCGCCGTGACGAGGCCCCGGCACCTGGGCTGCTCGGCGTGCCCGTCGTGCTCAAGGACAACATCGCCACGCTCGAGCTGCCGACCACGTGCGGTTCGCGCATCCTCGAAGGGTATGTGAGCCCGTACGAGGCAACCGTGGCGCGCCGCCTGCGCGAGGCAGGGGCGGTGATCATCGCGAAGGCGAACATGGACGAGTTCGCGATGGGGTCCTCGAACGAGTTCAGCGCCTACGGGCCCGCGCGGCATCCGCTCGATCCCTCGCGCGTCCCGGGTGGTTCGTCTGGTGGCTCGGCCGTCGCCGTCGCGGCAGGGGTGGTCCCGATCGCGCTCGGGTCGGAGACGGGTGGCTCCGTGCGGCAGCCGGCGGCGTTCTGCGGTATCGTCGGCGTCAAGCCGACGTACGGACGCGTGAGCCGGTATGGTCTCGTCGCCTTCGCGTCGTCACTCGACCAGGTCGGCGTGTTCGGCCGCTCGGTGGCCGATGCCGCGGCGGGACTCGGGGCGATCTCCGGGCACGACCGGTTCGACTCGACCTCGGCCGATGTCACGGTCCCCGACTACCGGGCCGCATATTCGCGTTCGATGAACGGCGTCGTCATCGGCGTGCCGCGCGAGTACTTCCCGGAGTCGCTCGATCCGCGCATTCGTGCGCACTGCGACCGTGCCCTCGAGGCGCTTCGCGAGCTCGGCGCGACGGTGAAGGAAGTGTCGCTCGCCCGCACGGACCTCGCGATTCCCGCGTACTACATCATCGCGCCCGCCGAGGCCTCGTCGAACCTCGCGCGGTTCGACGGCGTCCGCTACGGGCTGCGCCTGCAGGGCGACGGCCTGCGCGGCATGTATGAAGCGACGCGGTCCCGGGGCTTCGGCCCCGAGGTCACGCGGCGCATCATCCTCGGCACGTATGTCCTTTCCGCCGGCTACTACGACGCGTACTACAGGCAGGCGCAGCGCGTTCGTGCGCTCATCGTGCAGGACTTCGCCGAAGTGTTCTCGTCGGGAGTGAACCTGCTCTTCACGCCGACGACGCCGACCCCGGCATTCCCGATCGGCGCCAAGACCTCCGATCCGTACGAGATGTACCTCAACGACATCTTCACCGTCACGGCAAACCTCGCCGGGATCCCGGCGATGTCGATTCCGATCGGCCGCGTCGACGGACTCCCTGTCGGCGGCCAGCTGATGGCGCCGCACTTTCAGGAATTCGAGATGTTCTCCGCGGCATTCGCCGTCGAGCGGGCGCTCGGCGAGGAGGCGCACCGATGAGCGCGCCGGGGGCGCCAGCGGACGGCCGCTACGAGATGGTCGTGGGACTCGAAGTGCACGTCCAGCTCAAGACGCGGACGAAGGCATTCTGCGGGTGCTCCACGGCGTATGGCAATCCGCCCAACACGAACACGTGCCCGGTGTGCCTCGGCCTCCCGGGTGCGCTCCCGGTGCTCAATGAGCAGGCCGTCTCCCTCGCGACGCGGGCTGCCCTCGCACTCGAGTGCACCGTGCACCACGTCAGTGTGTTCGCGCGGAAGAACTACTTCTATCCGGACCTGCCGAAGGGCTACCAGATCTCGCAGTTCGACCAGCCGCTCGCGACCGCCGGGAGGCTGGAGATCGGAGTCTCCGAGGGCGGCACCCCGGTGACGGTCGGCATCACGCGCGTGCACATGGAGGAGGACGCCGGCAAGTCGGTGCATGACCGGTACCCCGGTGCGACGGCGGTGGACCTCAATCGCGCGGGCGTGCCGCTGATCGAGATCGTGAGCGAGCCCGACATGCGCTCATCCGAGGCGGCAGGCGCCTACCTCCGCACGCTCAAGCAGATCCTCGAGTACACCGGCATCAGCGACGTCAGCATGGAGGAGGGAAGCCTCCGCGTCGACGCCAACGTCAGCGCGCGGCTCCGTGGAGCGACACGGCTCGGCACGAAGACCGAGGTGAAGAACATGAACTCCTTCTCCGGCGTCGAGCGCGCCCTGGAGGTGGAATTTGCCCGCCAGTGCGCCGTGCTCGAGGCCGGAGGCACGATCGAGCAGCAGACGATGTTGTGGGACAGCGCCGCAGGGCAGGTGCGCCCGGCGAGGTCGAAGGAGGGCAGCCACGATTACCGGTACTTTCCCGAGCCCGACCTGCCCCCGCTGGTCCTCTCCGCCGAGTTCGTCGATCGCAGCGCGCGCGACCTGCCGGAGCTCCCGACGGCGCGACGCGAGCGCTTCGCACGCGATTACGCACTCAACCCGTACGATGTCGACGTGCTCACCGCCGACCCGGCCCTGTCCGACTATTACGAGCACGTCGCCCGGACCCACGGCGACGCCAAGGCGGCGGCAAATTGGGTGATGGGGGAGGTGCTGGCGGCGGTGAAGGCCCGAGGCCAGGCGATCGACGAGTTTGTCGTGCGGCCGCGCGACCTCGCCTCGCTGCTCGACATGATCCGCCTCGGCACGCTCAGCAACTCCGCGGCGAAGACGGTGTTTGCCCGCATGGGCGAGTCGGGCGAGCCACCCGCGCAGATCGCCGAACGGGAGGGCCTCATCAAGGTCGAGGATGCGGACCAGCTCTCCACGTGGCTCGACGCCGTGATCGCCGAGCATCCGCGCGAGGCCGAGCGCTACGCCGCCGGCGAGAAGAAGCTCAAGGGACTGCTCGTCGGCGCGGTGATGAAGAAGTCGAAGGGGGCCGCCGATCCGCGGCGGGTGAATCAGTTGCTCGACGAGCGGTTCGGCGCGTAGACCGGACGCCCCAGCAGGGCCGCGTGCCTGGCTTCGACGGGCGGCATGCCGAAATGATGGTTGGCCCGCTCCAGCAGCAGCTCTTCGCCACCCATCCTGAGCGCCTCGCGGCGCACCCGCTTGGCGAGGGCAAGCGGGTGCTCACCCGACGGGTCGAGCACGAACGGATCCGAGCGGTCGAATCGCGTGAGCAGGTCCATGATCCACTCGTACGACCGTTCCAGGTAGTCGCCAACTTCCTCGTCGCGCAGGTCCCACCGGCTTCGCTCGGTGAGGCTGCGGAAGACCCGCTGCCACGACTCCGAATCCGCGCCCACGACCATGCCGCGGAAGATCCGGCGGTTCGTCGGCGTGCTGAAGATCGTCGGGCTGAGCACTCGGTCGAGCAGCCCGTCGGACTGGCCGTGATCGATGAGGATGAGCTCGCGCGCTCTCCGCGGCGCATCCGGCCCGAGGTGCATCTCGAAGCGGCTTTCCCAGTAGCTGTGGCCGATGCCAGTGGTGCTCGACGTGACCACCAGCTGCTTCGGCACGAAGTAGTTGTGCGCGACCGCATCCGCAGCCAGGTGCGCGAGGTAGCCTAGCGCAAAGGCACGAAGCGGCTCGTCGCGCCCGGCGGCATCGTGGACGTCGAAGCCGACCGCCCACGAGTGACAATGGCGGCCGGCCGGCGCGTACTTCTTGGCGATGCTCGTGTCCGCCGCGATCGATCCATACAGGAAGTCGTGCGGGAACGCGCGCAGCAGGTCGGCCACGTGGACCGGCAGCTGCCCGAGCGAGTGCAGCACCGCCTCGCCGAGAAAGACGTGGGTGCCCGGCGTCCACGCCCACGCGGTTTCCGGCAGCAGGGCCAAAAGCGCGAGCGCCGTCAGGAGCCGTGCCGATCCCCTCACGTTGCTGCCCGGCCGGGCAGCTAGATGCCGAGCTGCTTCCGCCGGCGACGGATCGCGCGGCGCAGGGCCTGAAGCTCCTCCGCGGCGAGGTCGTCCACCTGCGAGCGCGCCGCGTCGGCGTACCCGGCGACCTGCCGCTTCACCAGCCGGCGGACCTTCTCGGACCGGCTCTGCTCGGGCAGGAGGTGGCGCCCCGCCCGCCCGGCCCCGCTGACGACGGCATACGCCGGTGAGTGGCCCGACGGCCCGCTCCGCAGGAGCAGCGTCGTCCCGACGCCGATGGCCACCCCGATCAGGGCCGCGGTCAGCAGGTCGTATTCACTCTCGAGGGAAGCCGCGCCCGTGGCGCGGTCGGACCCGCGGGCCCGACCGGCCCGCCTCGGTGTCTGTGTCGTTGATTCCAAGTCCACCCTCCTCGTAGTCGTCGGCGTCGTGCGCCGAGTAGCCCATGGCATCCAGCGTTGCGAGCTCCTCGAGATCGAGCAGCTCCGCGTCGCGTGCCCGCGTGATCTCCGCCCCCACATCCGCCCCCAGTGTCGCCGCGCCCGCACGCACCCCGCGCGCCGTTGCGGCCGTGCTCACGAACAACTGCTCCGCCTCCTGCTGCACGACTGCGATCAGTGCATTGAACTCCTGCAGTCGTTCCTCGGTCTGGTCCACTGCCTGGTGCAGCCGCTGGTTGGCGGCGGCGATCGTGGCATTGATCTGCTGCACATCCGTCCGCACCGACGTCGTGATGTAGTCTACATTGTCCGCGATCGAGCTCGCATGCCGCATGATCGGGTTGATGTCCCCATACACCCGGTCGAGCACTTCCGTGAGCTTCTTGTGGCTGTTGCGCAGGTTCCACGCGGCCGGGATCACGGCGATCGCGAGCGCCGTCAGCGCGATCGACATGAGGCCGCTCGCGATGCCGGCGATCCGGTCAAAGGAGCTCGGCTCGGCCGCCACCTGCCGCGTGAACAGCGTGTCAGGGAACGCCGTGGTCGCCTGCAGCAGCCACTGGCCCATCGTCGCGAGAGTCTCGTGCATCGCTTGGTAGTGGGAGGCGGACGGCCGTCACGTGCTCTTCTGTTTGCAAGGCGAAGGCCATCCCGTGTGCCGGGTCCTCCGCAATCGTAACCTCCCATCCCCACTACAGCCACCCTGGTGCCGCCACGGCCGCCCAATTGCATGATCGCCCGGGATCGCCTTGACGCTCCCGCTGTGCCTCGGCGATCTTCCGCGCCGCTTTGTCCTGGCAAGGCCATCCTGCCCATCTCCCTGAGCACGCCGCTATGAGCGCAATGCAGTATGTCGTCGAAGGTGGTCGCACGCTGTCCGGCACCATCCGGCCGTCCGGCAACAAGAACGCAGCACTCCCGATCGTGGCCGCGGCGCTCATCACCGACAAGCCGGTCACCCTGGACAACGTGCCGCGCATCCGGGACGTCGAGGTGCTCGTCGACCTGATTCGCACGACGGGCGCCCACGCCGAATGGACCAGCCGCAACTCGCTGGCGATCCACGCAAAGGAGGTCCGGGCGGAAAAGCTGGATCCAGTGATGTCCGCGAAGATCCGCGGCTCGATCCTCCTTGCGGCCCCGCTGCTCGCCCGTTGCGGGTCGCTGGAGCTGCCCCCGCCCGGCGGCGACGTGATCGGTCGCCGCCGCCTCGACACGCACTTTCTCGCGCTCCAGGCGCTCGGCGCCGACTTCGAGGTGGGGGAGACCTTCAAGATCCGCACGAAGGGGCTCAAGGGCGCCGACGTGTTCCTCGATGAGCCGAGCGTCACCGGCACCGAGAACGCCATCACCGCGGCCGTCGCGGCGAAGGGGACGACCGTCCTCCGCAACGCCGCGAGCGAGCCGCACGTTCAGGACCTGTGCAACTTCCTCGTCGCACTCGGGGCCTCCATCGAGGGGATCGGCACCAACACCGTGACCGTGCACGGCGGGCGTCCCCTCGGGGGCGCCACCCACTCGATCGGGCCCGATCACATCGAGGTCGGCTCCTTCATCGGCCTCGCCGCGGTCACGAACTCGGCAATCCGCATCCAGGACGCCGGCGTCGAGCACCTCCGGTCGATCCTCATGGGATTCGAGCGGCTCGGCGTGCATGCGGTGGTCGACGGTCGCGATCTCGTGATCGCCAAGGACCAGGAGCGGGTGATCCGCACCGACCTCGGTGGGGCGGTGCCGAAGCTCGAGGATCAGCCCTGGCCGGCATTCCCGGCGGACGTCATGTCGATCGCCATCGTGACCGCAACGCAGTGCGACGGCGTCATCCTGATGTTCGAGAAGATGTTCGAGTCGCGCATGTTCTTCGTGGACAAGCTGATCGGCATGGGAGCCAAGATCGTGCTCTGCGACCCGCACCGGGCGATCATCGTCGGCCCCACCCGGCTGCGTGCCGCGAACCTGGAGTCCCCCGACATCCGCGCGGGGATGGCGATGCTGCTCGCGGCGCTGGCCGCCGACGGGACGAGCACCATCGACAACGTGCGGCAGATCGAGCGCGGCTACGAGCGCATCGACGAGCGGCTCAACGCCCTCGGCGCCAACATCCAGCGCGTCGAAGACCGCCGCTCGACGTGAGCCCGGATGCGATGCTCGCCGGCGCCGCGGAAGTCATCGATGACTTCGCGATGTTCGGCATCACCGCCCTCACGACCGGGCGTGCGTTCGGCACGCTCGGCACCGGAGGTGACGAGCCGGTCCACGAGGTGATGGGCCGGTGGAACGCCGTGGTGGCCTTCGCGGCGTCGCGAGGCGCTACGCGGCTCGCGACCTCGCCGCAGGTGCATGGCGGGGAAGTGCACGCCCATGGCGCCGGGTGGCAGGGTTGGCTTCGCGCCACGCCGGCGGACGGGCACGTCTCTGCTTCGCGCGGCACGGCGATAGCCGTCACCGTGGCCGACTGCGTGCCGGTCTTCCTTGCACATCCGTCCGGTGCCGCGGGGGTGCTTCACTCGGGGTGGAGGGGAACTGCCGCGCGGATCATCGAGCGCGGGATCGCGCAGTTGGCCAGCCAGGGAGCGCCCGCACATGAGCTTCGGCTGCACCTCGGCCCGGCTGTCTGCGGCGCGTGTTACGAGGTGAGCGCCGATGTCCATGCGCGCTTGACCGGGATCGACCCCGGCAGTCCGGCCACCGTTGACCTCCGGGCAATCATCGCCGGCCATGCCCGCGCGGCGGGGGTGTCTCACATCTCGGTCAGCTCCCTCTGCACGCGTTGCGACAACGGGGTCCTCTTCTCCCACCGGTGCGGCGACGCCGGGCGCCAGGTGGGGATGATCCTCTCGTAGGCGGGTCGCGCCTTGCAACCCGCAGCCCGAGTCCCTACTTTCCTTATTGCTACGCGGGACTTGGGGAACGCGAGCGGAATGTGGGGTGGTCCCCCACATTTTTTTGTTCTGGCAACCCACCTCGACAGCACGTGAGCGAACAGCTGGAACTGCTTGTGATTGAAGAGCTTGACCGAATCGGTTTCGATCTGGTCGAGCTGAGGAACGGCGGCACCAAAGCTCGCCCGGTCATCGAGGTGCGTATCGACCGGCGCGACGGATCCGAGGTGACCGTCGATGATTGTGCGGTCGCGTCGCGGGCAATCGAAGCGCGGCTGGACGCGGGAGGGACGATCTCGGAGCGCTACATGCTCCAGGTTTCCTCTCCAGGCGACCGGCCGCTTCGTACACCCGGGGAGTGGCGGCGCTTCGTCGGCCGGTGGGTGAGCGTGCTCGCCCCCGACCTCGGCGGGCGCTTCGAGGGAAAGATCGACACGGTCGAGGGGGAGGATGGCGCCGAGGAGGCGATCCTCACCATCGGCCACGGCAAGGTGCAGCGGGTCCCGCTGGCGAGCGTGAAGGAGGCGCGGCTGGCATTTCGAACCTGATCTGAGTGGCGCCGCCTTCGGCGCTCGAACTAAACGGAGAGGCCTGGGATGGTCAGTTCGGCAGAAATCTTGGTTGCGTTTCGGGAGTTGTCGAACTCCAAGCAGCTCGACCGCACGGAACTGCTCGAGCTTCTCCAGGACGGTATCATGGCCGCCCTCGCCAAGAAGTACGGTCCGACGGTGCAAGCCGAAGTCGACATCGACGAGGGACGCGGCGACATCAAGATCGCCCTCCTGCGCACCGTCGTCGAGACCGTCGAGGACCCGGCGCGCGAGATCGCGCTCGACGACGCCCAGGCCCTCGACGAGAGCTTCGAGCCCGGCGACGTCATGGAGGAGCCGCTCGACTTCGCGAGCTTCGGCCGTGCCGCGGTACAGGCGGCGAAGCAGCGCATCATCCAGCGCGTCCGCGAGGGGGAGCGCACGAAGATCCGCGACGAGTTCTCGTCGAAGGTCGGCGAGCTGCTCTCGGGCGAGGTCCAGCAGATCGAGCGCGGCAAGCTGGTCGTGATGCTCAACAAGTTCCGCGAGGCGGAAGCGATCATCCCGTACCGCGAGCAGAACCACCGCGAGCACTATCACCAGGGGGAGCCCCTGCGGGCGGCCCTCAAGCGCGTCGAGGAAACCCCGAAGGGCCCGCGCCTCATCCTGACACGCGCCGGCGTTGAGTTCGTGCAGGCGCTTTTCCGCCTCGAGGTTCCCGAGATGCAGCAGGGGATCGTCGAGATTCGGGCCGCCGCCCGCGAAGTCGGCAGCCGGACGAAGATCGCCGTCTTCTCTCGCGATGACTCGATCGATCCGGTCGGGGCCTGCGTGGGACTCAAGGGCTCGCGCGTGCAGGCGGTCGTCAACGAACTCGGTGGCGAGCGCATCGACATCGTGCCCTGGTCCTCGGACCCGGAGCGCTTCGCAAAGCTCGCCCTCGCCCCGGCGAAGGTCGCCCGCGTCTTCAGCGACAACGCGACGCACACGATCCAGGCGGTCGTCGACGAGGACCAGCTGTCGCTCGCAATCGGTCGCAACGGCCAGAACGTGCGACTCGCCTCCGAGCTGACTGGGTGGAAGATCGACCTGTACTCCAGCCGGGAGTGGCTCGAGCGGGGCGGCGACGCGGCGCTGTTCGCGCCACTGCCTGGTGAGGAGGAGGATGCGGTTCAGCGGGAGGAGCCCGAAGGGCCCGACTTCCCGCTCTCCGAGATCGCCGGCATCTCGCCGGTAGCCGTCGCGGTGCTGGAGGGGGCCGGGTACGCCACCTTCAACAGCATCATCGACATGGATCGCGACGAGCTGCTGCAGATTCCGGGGATGACGCCCGAGGAGGCTGACCGCCTCGTGGCGCTCATCGACGAGCTGACCGAGGACGGTGGCGGCGCGGCCGACGCTGACGGCGGTCAGCCGGTCGGGTGAACGACGATACGCGGCAGCGCGTGATCCGGCTGCTTGGCCTCGGCGTCCGCTCCCGCGGGGCGATCGTCGGGCTCGAGATGGTGCGCAACGCCGCGCGGAAGGGCAAGCTGGGGTTCGTGGCCGTGGCGCACGATGTTTCGAAGAACAGCCTGGATAAGCTGGTGCCGCTCCTCGAGGCGCGTCGCATCAGCTTCATCCAGGAAATCTCCGCCGAGGAGCTCGGGCTCCTGGCGGGGAGACCAAAGACGGCAGCAATCGGCGTCACCGACGCGCAGCTCGCGAAGGGAATTCGCGATCTCGTGCGGGACCGCTGACCAGGGTCCCCGTTCGGGCCCAACCAGGCGCAACAGGAGAGGGGTTTTGTCCAAGCTTCGCGTAAACGACATGGCAGGCGAGTTCGGGATCGACGCTGACGAGGTGCTTTCGCTCCTCCGTCAGATGGAGGTTCCGGCGCGCAGCCAATCCAGTGCACTCACCGACGACCAGGTGGCGCGCCTTCGCGCGCGCTGGGAGCGTGAGAAGCGCGTGCGCGCGGAAAAGGCCGCAGCCCCGCCAGCGTCCGCGTCCGCAGCCCGTCGGCGGAAGGCCGCGCCGAAGAAGGCCGAGACCGAGGTGCCACCGGT
>JACDHQ010000035.1 GCA_013820975.1 Gemmatimonadaceae bacterium | reverse complement strand
CGTTCGTTCCCGCACCCCTCATCCCTCATCCCTCATCGCCTTTCGTCAGGAGTAGTACCGCCGCAGCCCTTCGGCCACCCCGTCGAGGTCGGGAAAGAGGCGGCGCTCGTCCATGCCGACGAGGTCGAGCTGGTCGCGCACGCAGGGAACCTCGCTTGCCGGGATCACGAATCGCGTCAGGGCCTCCGAGAGTCCGTGCCGCTCGAGGAACACGTCGAACGAGCAGGTCGTGTCATTCATGAAGGTGAACACGGCCGACTGCGCGACGATGCGTGCGTCGAGCGATGGCGGCTCCACCATGCAGGCGAATTCGCGGTCTCCGAGCGTCCCGTCGAAGAGGGTCCGCGGGGTCAGCGTCCCGCGCCCGTCGTTGAGGAGGGCATCGAGGTCGCGGGTGAAGAGCGCGAGCTCCGGGAATCCGAACGTCCGGTGCACGGCACGCCAGTCGAGCCGCCAGATCGCGCGGTCCTGCTCGCGCGCGGGGATCGCCGTCGCGAAATGCGCTGCAACGAGCGGCGAGTACGTCCAGTCGAGCAGGCGCGTCGGCACGCCGTGATGCTGAGCCGAGAAGAGGAGCTCCCACTCGTCGTCGGCCGAGTCGACGTGCGGGCGTGACTGCCGCGCATAGTTGCGGAGGATGTGCCCCTCCAGCCCGCGCTTTACGTGCGCACTGGTCCCGAGCCGGTCGAGGCTCGTGACCAGCGTGCGCGCCGAGGCGGCGGAGCCGCGGTAGATCCCCGTGCCGCGCCGCCGGCCGGACTGCGGGTCGGGTTCGGCCGGCGTGACCTTGTCCACCAGCTCGCCCAGCGTGGTGACGACGATTTCACGGATCATGCGCCCCTCTGCCTCCTATGCAGCAATGCCCATCGCCTGCGCCGCCTGGACGATCCATCGCACGATCGCCACTGCGGCGATGATGCCCAGCACCACGACGACCACCAGCACCGCGATCAGCCCGACCAGCTGGAGGCGGCTCACGCGCTCGGTGCGGCGGCGCTCTTCCTCCGGCGCCGTCATGTAGCGCTCCGTCAGCGCCACGTTGCGCAGGTTCGACTTGAACGCGAAGTCGAACGCGTCGCCGACAATTGGGATGACGCCCACCGCCGTGTCGATCGCGACGTTCATGATCATGCGCGTGAGCACCGATCGCGGGACACCCATCCGCGCCGCGGTCATGATGATGAACACGGAGGCGAGCCCCGTGGTGACGTCGCCGACGCCGGGGATGAGTCCCAGCAGCCCGTCCATCCCCACGCGGAAGTTCGTCCCGGGGATTCGGATGGCCGAGTCGAGGACATGGGAGAACTGCCGGAGGTGGGCGAGCCTGGTCCTGGTGTCTGCCACGGTGTTCGGGAACGGGTTGTCGAGTGAGTCTCAGCCGGCAGGGGGCAAAAGACGAGCCCCCGGGACGGTGTGTCCCGGGGGCTCGCCGAACGGGGCCGAGCCGTCGCCGTCGCGCTAGCGCGAGGCGATAGGATCGGGATTGCCGTCGGGGTCGCAGGTCGCGTAGCCGTTGGCCCGGACGCTGCCCAGCAGCAGGATGCCCGCGACGTGCGGCGCGGCCATCGATGTCCCGCTGATGGTGTTGGTGCCGCCCCCCTTCCAGGTGGAGAGGACGCTCACGCCCGGCGCAGCATAATCCACCGGCGGGTTGCCCCAGTTGGACCACGAGGCCATGCAGCCGCTGCTCGCGATCGCCGAGATGGTGTAGATGTTGTTCCCGTTCACCCGCGCCGGCGTGAAGTTGCCCGCGAACGCGCCATCATTGCCCGCGGCGAGCGAGAACTTGATCCCCTTCGAAGCCGCATCTGACACCGCCTGCTCGAGGGTCGCGTTGCTCCCCGAGCCGCCGAGGCTCATGTTGGCCACCTCGCCGCTCTTGCCGTTCGCGGCGACATAGTTCACGCCGTTGACGATCCACGAGTACTGTCCGCTGCCGCGGTTGTCGAGCACGCGCACCGCGCAGACGTACGCATTCGCAGCCACACCCACGACGCCGATGCTGTTGTTGATCGCCGCAACGGTCCCGGCAACGTGCGTCCCGTGCCCGTTGCCATCGTCCGCCGAACCGCTGCGGGTGTAGTTGACGTGGCAGTTACGCGACGTGTTGAGGTCCGCATGATCGAGGTCGATGCCGGTGTCGATGATCCACGCCGTCTTTCCCGTGCCGTCACCCGCTCCGCCAACGCGCGTGATCCCCCAAGGCGTCTGCTGGCTCGCGCTTCCACCGCCGCCACCCGGCTTTGCCGTCGCCTCGGGGAGCCGCAGCGTCACCACATGGTCGGCCTCGATGAACTTCACGCGCGAATCGGCGCGCACCGCGGCCATCGCACTCGGCGGAATGACGGCGTCGAACCCGCGGGCCGCATGCTCCCGAACGGCGACGATGCCGAAATTGCCGCGGACGCCGAGTTCGCGCGCCACCGCGCGCACGTCCCGCACGTCATCCTGCAGCGTCACGAGGTAGAGCGGTGCGTTCCCCGAGCCTCGATCGAACGATGCTGCGTCGAGGGCGCCGGGGGCGCCCGGAGCCACCGATGCGTCCGGCGCCGCGCATGCCGAGGCGAGGGCGAGAACTGCGACTGCGGAGAGGAAGGACTGACGAGTCATGCATGCACCTCTTCAAGGAATGGAGGTCGTTCCGCCGTCGGCGCCTGCTGCGTCGCACGCGCCAATCGGCCATTCAGCTGGCCGCGCTGGTCCACGACCGACATTGCAGCGACGACCATCGGGTCGTCGCCACCGCGCGAACATGCGACACACGGTCGGCCGCCGCTACCCTCTCCGCCGACATCCGCCGACATCCGCAACGCATCTGTCCGCCAGCCCCGGGCGTCAGCGCAAGTTGCGGCGCGGAATCGCTGCGGATTCGATCACGAGCGTTCCCGACTTTTTCTCGTTCGCGGATGCAACCAGTGCTGCCCCCACGTCGCGCGCATGCACTGGCGCCAACCTGGCGGGCGTGAGCCACGCGAACCACTTCGCAACCTGCTCCCCGAGCCGGAAATCCTCGCGCTCTCCGAGGAGTAGTGAAGGACGCACGATCGTGACAGCGGGATATCCCACTGCGCAGACATCGCGCTCCGTCTCGCCCTTGACCCTGTTGTAGAACACGCGCGATCCCGCGTCTGCCCCGAGCGCACTCACGAGCAGGTAATGCACGGCACCGAGCTGCAGTCCGAGCCGAGCTGCCGCAACCGGATAATCGTGATCCACGCGACGGAACTTCTCCTGCGACCCAGCCAGGCGGATAGTCGTGCCGAGTGCGCAAAAGATGTGCGTCACCCCGTTGAACGCGTCCGCCTGCCCATCGAGCCGGTCGAAGTCCACCACACGTGCGTCGAGTCGATCACGCTGCTCGGCGGAGAACCCTGCCGGTGCAGTCACCAGCCGCCGCGCCGGCGCCACGACGCGCGCGAACCCGGGATCCCGAAGGAGCAGCCCGATGAGCTCACCCCCCACCATGCCGGTTCCGCCGAGAACCATCGCCACGCGTTGTCGTTGGGTCATCACACGAGCCGGACGGGTTTCGTGCTGGGTAACCTCGCTCCGCTGGCTTCAACTGGCTCCGTCGGTCGTGGTTGCGGCTCTGTAGGTATCGGTACTGGCTGCGACGGCGGCGGCGCGGGGATCGGCTGCGGTGTGGGCCTCGGCTGCGGCAACGGCTGCGGCAACGGCTGTGGGACGGGCTGCGGCAACGGCTGCGGCAACGGCTGTGGGACGGGCTGCGGCTCGGGGGTCGGCGCAGGCGGGTAGGGCTCGTACTGCCCCGGCGGCATCAGCATCGTGTCAGTTGCTGCCCCTGCGCGCCGCTGGTCCTCCTCGTACTGCCGCGCGATCTCTGCATTCCGTGTCGCGGCCGCCGAGGCGGCCGCCTCGTTCCGCGTCGTGAAGTTCCCCTTCGCAACGGCCATCGCCTGCTCCAGCGAGATGGTCGCGAACACGTAGTCCGCCGGTGACAATCCCGCATTCCGCACCGCCGCCGATGCGGTCGCATCCCGCTGCACGCGGTTGATCGCCCCATCGACGTCCGCCTGGGTCAGTGCCCGCCGGCCGAGCTGCGCCACCGAGCGCGCCACCGGCGAGCTGGCCAGCGCCCCTTGCGCCAGCACCCAGCGCCGATAGAGGTCGCTGGTGACCTCGAACTCCAGCATGCCGTTGGCGTCCACACGCGCATCGCCAGGCGACGAGTTGACCACCCGCCCCTCGTCGGTGCCGAACCACCCGTCCTCACGCTCGGCGCGGTCGCAGCCGGATACAACGAACGTGGCGAAGAGAATTGCGATGGACGCCCTGCTGACAGATCCGCTCATGCACGCCGGAAGTGCAACAAGCAGGCGAGCGCGGCGCACCGGGCTTTGTACGCTCGCGCCCGCCAGTACCCTTGTCCTCGACCCTGACTCCAGCTTCGCCGCGCCCCCTACTGCTTACCCCCGACCCCCGACCGCGGTAACGCCAGCCCCACCTGCCAGAGGGTAAAGGCGTAATCGCGGGCGATCTCGCGCAGGCGGTCGTAGCGTCCCGACGCCCCGCCGTGTCCCGCCCCCATGTTGGTCACCAGCAGCAGCGGGTTCGAGTCGGTCTTCAGCTCGCGGAGGCGCGCCACCCACTTCGCCGGCTCGTGGTACATCACCTGGCTGTCGTTGAACGACGTGTTGACGAGCATCGCCGGGTACGCCGCCCGCCTCACGTTGGTGTACGGGTCGTACGCCGTGATCCACCCGTATTGCTCTGGAACCTTGGGGTTGCCCCACTCCTCGAACTCACCGACGGTGAGCGGCAGCGTCTCGTCGAGCATCGTGTTGATCACGTCCACGAACGGCACGTCCGCGATCACCGCCTTGAACAGGTCGGGCCGCATGTTCACCACTGCGCCCATCAGGAGGCCCCCCGCGCTTCCGCCGTTGATCACCAGGCGGTCCTTCGCCGTGTAGCCGCTCGCGACGAGGTGCTCCGCCGCCGCGATGAAGTCGGTGAAGGTGTTCATCTTCTTCTCCATCCGCCCGGCGTCGTGCCATGTCTTGCCGAGGTCACCGCCGCCGCGGATGTGCGCCAGGGCGTACACCATCCCGCGATCGAGCAGGCTGAGGCGGTTGGAGCTGAACGAGACCGGAATCGTCGCGCCGTACGAGCCGTACGCGTACAGGAAGAGCGGAGTCGTGCCGTCGCGGGGCGTCCCCTTGCGATACACCAGTGACACCGGGACCATCGTCCCGTCGGCGGCGGGCGCGTACACGCGCTCGCTCGTGTACTGCGATGCATCGTATCCGCCGAGCACTTCCTGCTGCTTCAGCAGCGCCTGCTCGCGCGTGTGCATGTCGTAGTCAAACACGCTGCTCGGCGTCACGAACGACTGGTAGCTGTACCGCAGCGTCTCGGTGTCGAACTCCGCATTCGTGGATGCGCCGGCACTGTACACCGGCTCGGGGAAGCGCATCCGGTGCGCGGCACCCGTCCTCATGTCGGTCACGCCGATCTGCGGCAGCCCGTGCTCGCGCTCGAACACGACGAGGTGATTGCGGAACAGGTCGAACCCCTCGAGCATCACCTGCTCACGGTGCGGGAGCACCTCGGTCCAGTGCTCCTCCGATGGCGTCGCGATCGGTGCGTTCACGAGGCGGAAGTGCCGCCCCGTGTCGTTCACCCGGATGTACAGCCGGTCGCCGTGATGGTCGACGTCGTACTCGCGGTCCTGCCTGCGTGGCGAGACGAGCTGCCACTCGCCCATCGGGTCGGTGGCGCGCAGGATCTTCGATTCGCTCGTCGTCAGCGACCCGATCCCGAGCACGAGGTAGTCACGGCTCCGCGTACGCCCCACGTACACCCCGAAGCGCTCATCCGGCTCCTCGAACAGCAGCTCGTGACGGTCGGTGCCGAGCACGTGGCGGTACAGCCGGTGGCTGCGCTTCGTGGTCTCATCTTCCTGCGTGTAGAAGAGCGTGCGATTGTCGGCGGCCCACGTCACCGACGTCACGCGTTGCGCACGGAGCGGCAGCAGCGTATCGGCGCGCAGGTCCTTCACCTGTAGCTCGTACTGCCGGTAGCCCGTGGAGTCTGCCGAGAAGGCGAGCAGCGAGTTGTCGTCGCTGACGTTGAACGACCCGATCGCCATGAAGGCCTTCCCCTCGGCGAGTGCATTCACGTCGAGCAGCACCTCTTCAGCCGCCTCGAGCGAGCCGGCCTTGCGCGCGAAGATCGGGTACTGCCTTCCCTCCTCGGTGCGCGAGTAGTAGAAGTGGCCCCGCATGCGGTACGGCACCGAGAGGTCGGTCTGCTTGATGCGCGCAAGCATCTCGTCGTACAGCCGCTCGCGCAGCGGTGCGAGCGGCGCCAGCACCGCATCGGCGTACGCGTTCTCCCCCTCGAGGAACCCGCGCACGGCCGGGTCGGACTTCACGCGGAGCCAGAAGTACGGATCCTCCCGGGTCTCCCCGTGCAGGGGGGTCGCGTGGGGCCGGCGCTCGGCGGCCGGGGGCAGGATGGTGGACGTGGCCGGCTGGTTCACTTGGGCTTCGAGGGGGTGAGTGGCTGCGGCTCCGAGGACCAGAACGGCGGCGAGTGCGCGTCGTACAATCGTCCGGCGAGCAGCGAGGTCCCGCGATTCGTTCAGCATACGGGGTGGGTTCCACGGAGTGAAGCGTTCGGTAGCTGGTGGCGGCAAAGATATGCCGGTGGCGCACCCGCGCCTCCCCCCGAGTGAGGGTTCCTGGAGCCACGAGCAATAGTGACCGCAGGTGCCGCCGCTCGTCGCCATCTGAAGGGTTCGCTTCACCTCTACCGCTGCCATGCTGATCCCATCGCCGCTGGAACGATTCAAGTGGTTCATATTCAAGCACTTCGAGCGCCTGCTCGTGGTGCTGCTGGTCGCGTCGCTCGTCACGATCCAGTTCGTCATCGACTACCAGATGGCGTTCCTCTCGTTCTATTACCTCCCCGTCATCGCGGCCGGCTTCATCCTCGGCCAGCGCGGAGGGGTGTTCTCGGCGCTGCTGATCGTGGCGTTGACGGTCTTCATGCAACTGACGATCGGCCTGGATAGCGACGCCGGGTTCACCGAGGAGTCGCTGCTCACCATGGTTCCGTGGGCGGGATTCCTCATCCTCACGGGGCACACCGTTGGGCGGCTCGCCGGCGAGCGCGTTCGCCAGACCGAGTCGCTGCGGGCGGCGTACATCGCCATGGTCGAGCTGCTCAGCTACCACCTCGAGTCCAGCGAGCGACAGCAGCGCGGGCACAGCCAGCGCGTTGCACGGCTGTCGGTGCGTGTGGCCGAGGAGATGGGACTCGAGCAGCGGGAGATCGAGACGCTCCGGATCGCCGCGCTCCTTCACGAGATCGGGCTCGACGATCCGCGGCTCACGAGGATCGTCGGCGACTTTCCGGGGAGCGAGGGGCTCCCCGCGGCCGGTTCGCTCCAGAGCGCATCCGCGCTTCTCGAAGAGTACCGCGACTACCACGACTGGATCTCGCGCGACTGGCCGGCCGACCACATCCCTGTCTCGCCGGCGGCGAAGGTCCTGGCGGTCGCGGATGCCTACGAGACACTGCAATCGCCGACGCCCAACCGTCCGGCGTTCGCGCCGTGGACAGCGCTCGAGGAGATCGAGCGCGGCGGCGGACAGACCTTCGGCACCGACGTGGTGAAGGCGCTTCGACGCGCCACCGCGCAGCAGACGCGCCGTGCCGAGGCGGTGGATGACGGCGGCGACGACACCCCCCGCCTCGCCGTCATCAGCTAGCCGGTCGCTCGCGCCGGCGACTACTCCTCCTCGTCGCCCTCGGCATCCATCGCTGCCATCTGCTCGCACGACGTGGCGCAGGACGCGCACATCTCGGCGCAATGCGCCAGTTGCTCGTCGTCGGCGAACTCGCGCAGCGCTTCCTCGCTGGCACGGCAGAGCTCCGCGCATGCCGCGCACGTCGCCCCATGATAGGGTGAGCCGCGGAGCATGAAGTTGGCGCTCGTCTGGCAGATCTCGGCACAGTCGAGGAGCACGCCGACGAGCCCCGGATCGGCCTTGTCGCCGCCCTCGCCGAGCGCGTACTGCGCCGTCATGGTGCACGCCGCGTGACAGTTGAGGCACTCCTCGATGCACTGCTGGATCTCGTCGTGCTCGTGGTCGTGCCCCTCGTCCATCTCGTCGTGCTGGTGGTCCTGTGCCATGATCGCTCCATGTGGGTGAGGGGGAACGGGATGCGCAACGCACGCGGATCGGAGGCGTGAAGGCGCAGGAGTCGTACCGGGAAACAGATCGCGCGCCGGGCTGGGCCAGTACGCTCCTTGCTAGCTTGCGCCGCGTGGACAGCTCCCTTCGTGCCCCGAGCGCTGCAGAGCGCGTCGCGTCCGTCGTGCTCGTCGCTGGCGCCATCGCCATCGTGCTGGCGGCGCTCCCGTACAAGCCGTTCGACCTCGACCGCTTCTTCGTCCCCAAGGAGCTGGTCCTCGCCCTGACGACAGCGAGCATTGCGGTGGCGCTGATCGAGACGAGCCGCCGCCTCGACGTCGCGCGGATCGACCTCCTGCTGCTCGCATGGCTCGCACTCAACACCGTATCGGCGCTCTTCGCGACGAACGGCTGGCTGGCCGGTCGAGCACTCGGCGTGACCGCTGGCGGCGTCGCGACATTCTGGTGCGCGCGCGCCATTGCGTGCACGGGTGCAGGACGCTGGGCGATCCCCGGCCTGGCATTCGCGGCGGTGGTCGCGAGCGCCACGTCGCTTGCGCAGGCGTACGGGTGGTCGAGCGAGTACATCAGCGTCAATCGCGCGCCTGGAGGCACGCTCGGCAATCGCAACTTCGTGGCGCACCTCGCCGCCATCGGCGTGCCTGCCCTCCTCTACCTCACGCTCGGGGCGCGCCGCTGGTTCGGCAGCATCATCCCGGCGCTCGGCCTGGCGGTGAGCGCCGCGGCGCTGGTCATGTCGCGAACGCGTGCAGCATGGCTCGCCCTCATCGTTGCCGGTGTGGTGCTGCTCACCGCCGCGATATGGCGCCGCCGCATCATCTTCACCAGTGGCGTGCTCGCCCGCGTGCTGATCGCAGCCGTGTTCGTCGCGGGTGCGGCAACTGCGGCGATGCTGTTGCCGAACCAGCTGCGGTGGAAGAGCGATTCGCCGTATCTCGAGACCGCCACCGATGTCGTCAACTATCGCGACGGGAGCGGACGGGGGCGGCTCATCCAGTACCGCAACACTGCGAAGCTCGCCCTCGACAACCCCTTGCTCGGCGTCGGCCCGGGCAACTGGTCGGTGGCCTACCCCGCGGTCGCCTCGCGCCGCGATCCATCGCTCGATGGCGACGGAATGACGGCCAACCCGTGGCCGAGCAGCGACTGGGTGGCCTTCCTGTCGGAACGCGGCATCCCCGCGTTCGCTGCGCTCGCCCTCGCCTTCCTTCTCATCGCACTCGGTGCGCTCCGGCGCGTCGCCCGCGCCACGACGACGGCGGGCGGCATGCGCGCGCTCGCCCTTGCGGGAACGGTGCTCGTCACGGCGCTCGTCGGCGCCTTCGACGCCGTGTTGCTCCTCGGCCCTCCGTCCCTCATCGCGTGGGCGCTCATCGGTGCGCTCATGGCTCCCGTGACCTCGCGCTGGCGCTTCACCCCGTCCGAGTCGGTGCGGCGCGTGACGCTCGTGCTCGCACTCGCGCTTGCGGCACTCTTCATCATCCGCGCGCTTTCGCAGGCGCTCGCGATGGCCGTGTACGCCGAGTCGCCAGGTCGTGCCGCGACCATCATGCGGGCGGCGCGCATCGACCC
>JACDHQ010000440.1 GCA_013820975.1 Gemmatimonadaceae bacterium | reverse complement strand
CGCTGTCCGCACACGCGCATCTGGTACAACGGTTGCCGGAATCGCCACTGCCCCACGTGCCAGTCGCTGGGCCGCGCGGCGTGGATCGAGGATCGCACCGCAGACCTGCTCGACAAGGAGTAATTCATGGCCTCTTTGCCGGCGCTCGAGTGACCTGCGTCGGACCTGCGCCGCCACCGCCATCATCATCACCGGTTCGACGCGCAGCCCACCGGGCCTGGAGCCGAGATGGAGGTGTCGCGCGGGTGCCCCGATCACCGCACGTTGTGCGCGAAGAAGCGGCACATCAGGCGCCGATCTCATCCTCGTGGCGTGTCTCCCGTGCTATCAGGACCGCAAGCGGGCTGCGTGGGAGGGCGGCGCCTGCGCACCGTCGCGTCAGCGCGAGGCTGGGGCGCCGCGGCCCGGCGCGCACCGGTGCGCCCCGGCGTCCAGGCGCACGGCTACGAGTCCGGCGGGCATTCCGCCGAGTGTCGGCAGCGCCGCGAGGCAGTCCCGTTCGTCGCGCGCGAACGGGTAGCCGCTGACCTCCGGCGCCAGCAGCAGGACTGCCCCCGCGTGCCGCGGATCGCGCAGGCTGTGCGGCGCGAGCAGCCGGAACCGATCCTCGTAGCCCGCATGCGGGTACAGACCGCTCTGCACGAGCACAACGCTGCCATCGGGGATGCGCGCGAGGGCGTCGGTCACGTGCCGCACCTCCGGCTTCCAGGGGCGCAGGCTGTAGCCGAGCCCCACCGCCAGCGCGCTGGCGAGGACGAGCCCGGCGGCGGCCACCTCGGCGCGTGCGGGACGCCAGAGCATGCCGGCAACGCGCCTGGCCCCCTGCGCGCTGCCGATGACCAGGAATGGCACGAGGGGCATGGCGTAGTAGATCCCGAACGCGCGGACCTGCTCGTTGTCGGAGGCGCCGTAAAGCAGGACGAGCGGCGCCAGCCCGGCGATCCAGCGCCACCCGAGCAGCGGCAGGAAGGAGTGCCGTGCCAGGACGATCGCCAAGAACCCCGACGCGATCGCGCCGGCCAGCAGCGCGCGCGGATCCCGCACCATCCCCCGCGCCGCGTCCCAGGGCGTCGGGCCGTGCGAAGACCAGAAGTAGGAGTACATGACGTCCCCCCGCGGCGAGAGCGCCGGCACCGCGACCACGTAGAAGAGCGCGAGGTTCACGAGCGCCAGCGCCACGGGGGCCGCGAAGAAGATCAGCCGGTCACGCCAGCGCATCCGCGGTCCTGCGGTCAGCGCGAGCGCCATCGCCAGGGCGAAGAGCGGGAACACCGCGTCCTCCTTGACGAGCACAGTCGCGGTGACGGCGGCAAGGTACGACCCGCGCGCGCGCCGCAGCCCGGCATCGATGGCCCATGGCACGAACCACGCGTACAGCACCTCGGCGTGGAACCCGTAGTTCAGCGTCCGCGCGGTGTTGTCGTTCAGCAGGAACGCGAGAGCGGCCCCGGCCGCCAGGACGCCGCTGAATCCGAGGAGCCGCACGATCCGATACACGTGGACCCCGCCCGCCACGACGGCGACGACCGACAGACCCAGCAGCCAGAGCGGCGTCGCGTGGATCCAGTACAGCGCGGCGAGCGGCAGCAGGATCCAGTAGGCGTGCACCGCCAGGTGCGTCAGGTAGTCGAACCGCGCGTCGTCGGTGGACTCGACGAAGTACCAGCGCCCGAGGCTCGTCTGGTAGAGCGGGCGGTCGAAGTAGATCGTGAAATCCACGGCGTTGATGCCGCCGGCCTGGAAGCGCGAGTAGACGATCCACGACAGCAGGGCCGCCGCGACGGCAACACCGGTGCCGAGTACGCGCCGCGAGGGGGTCCAACTTGCCACGAGTTCCCATTCACGGTCGTTCCAGCGCCACGGCGCGGCGGCGATCACCGCGCCGGCCAGCACCGGCACGATGACCGCCGCCAGTCGGACCACCGGGAACCAGCCGAACACCGGGGAGCCGACGATGATGGCGAGTCCGGCCGCCGACAGCGAGATCGGCAGGATCCAGGCCTTTGCAGCGAACGCGGCGGCGCCCGGTGGGGCGTGAGGGAATCGTGCGGGGGCGAAACGGAAACTTGACATAGCCGGCGCGCAGCCTCGCTGCGGCGCATCAGTAGTCTACCCCAGCAGTCGATGCACGTGGCACCCGGTCGCAAGTATTCAGGGTGGCTCTTCACAGCCCGCTTCGCGGAGCCGCGCTTCGAGCGCCGTGGTGTCCACCACGACGATGGTCACGTTCGGGCGCGAGGCTTCGCGCCGCGAGATGGGCCGGTCCACCCACAAGCGCTCAACAAGGTGTCTTCGATAATCCGCAATGTGAAACGAGATCCCCCTGTGAGTGTCCAAGTGTCGATTCCCGAGGGACGACACATGGTTCGCAGCACCTGGACAGCCGCCCGCTCCGCCATCGTCGTCCTCATCTCTGCCTCCGTCTGCCATCCGCCGACCGCCGCTGCCCCTGAAGCGGACGCCGGCGACGGGGTGGATCGCGCGCTCGAGCCCCCGGCGGACGCCATCACGACCGATGCCCAGTTTGCACCGCCGCACCGCGAGATGGGCCTGGCCAATTGCCGCAAGGGCGAGCGGCCGGCCGCCCTCGCCAGCCTCGAGTGCTGCACGGCGCTCGATCCGAAGGCGGAAGACGCCACACCGTCCACGATTGAAGAGCGGAAGCGGTTCTCCCGCTTCGGCCGGACACGTGCGGAGCGCCCGCACCTGCCTCACGGATCCAAACGTGACGGAGCTGAATCTCAACAGTGTCCCGAACTGGCTGGACAACGAAAGGATCAGGGAAAGGATCCTGGAACCGAAGCTGGACGATAGGAAACATTGGGCTAACCCGCTTCGCGGGAGGCGGTAGACCGACGGTCTGATCCTCGGCTCGCGCGTCGAAACGTTCCCACCGATTCGATCCCGGATCCTCGCATACGCTCCCATGCGACCGCCTGGAATCCGCCAGGCGCGTTCGCAGAGGAGCCGTCTATGACCCCGCTTCGGCAACGCATGCTCGAGGACATGCAGATTCGCAACCTCGCCTCGTCGACGCAACGTGCCTACGTCGAGCACGTCTCCCGCTTCGCCCGGCACTTCGG
>JACDHQ010000034.1 GCA_013820975.1 Gemmatimonadaceae bacterium | reverse complement strand
CCCGCGCGCCATGGAACAGCGCCCGGGACTGCCGGCTCCGAGGAGCGGGTGCGGCGCGCCGGCTTCGCGCGCCGGTCCCCCCCTCAGTCCGCGTCGTACGCCCGGATGATGTCCCGGACCAGTCGGTGCCGGACGACATCGGCCTCCTGGAAATAGTGGAACTCGATGCCGTCGATCCCCTTGAGGATGCGCTCGACCTGCATCAGCCCTGACTCCTCCTTGTTGGGGAGGTCCACCTGCGTCTTGTCCCCGGTGATCACCATCCGGGAATTCACGCCAAGCCGGGTGAGGAGCATCTTCATCTGCATTGCGGTCGCGTTCTGCGCCTCGTCCACGATCACGAACGCGTCGCCAAGTGTGCGGCCGCGCATGAACGCCAGCGGCGCGACCTCGATGACGCGCGTCTCGAGGAACTTCTGCATGCGCTCCAGCGGCATCATCTCGTCGAGCGCATCATAGAGCGGGCGCAGGTACGGGTCGATCTTCGCCTGCATGTCGCCGGGAAGGAATCCCAGGTTCTCGCCCGCTTCCACGGCCGGCCGCGCGAGCACGATGCGGCGTACCCGCTTGCGGGTGAGCGCATCGACGGCTGCCGCCACGGCGAGGTACGTCTTGCCCGTTCCGGCCGGGCCGATCCCGATGACGATGTCGTTGTCCGCCATCTTCTTCAGGTATTCCGCCTGGCCAGCCGTCTTCGCCTGCACGACCTTGCGGACGCCGGGCAGCGCGATGCGCCCCCCGAAGCCGCCACCGCCCTGCCCGTCCCCGTCGTCACCGCGACTCTCGGCATCACCGAGCCGCAGCACGTCGTCCGGGGTCAGGGGAACCCGCTGGCGCGCGAGCTCGATCATGCGCTCGCCAATCTCGACGCCGCGGTCCACGAACTCCGGAGCCCCGACGATGGACAGGGTATCGCCGCGGAGCGCGACCTTCACCCCGCAGAGCCGCGACAGCTCGATGAGGTTCGCGTCGTTCACGCCGGCGAGCGTCAGGAGATCGGCCCCCTCGGCCGACAGCTTGTGGGTGATGTTCGCGCCTGGCGCGACGGTACCTTCGGTCACTCGGTGACTCCCTCGACGCGGAGATGCAGGTCGCTGAGATCTGCCGTGGGAACCGGGGCAGGCGCCCCCTCGAAAAGCGCGCGGGCCGCGGTCGTTTTCGGAAATGCGATGACGTCACGGAGCGAAGGTGCGCCGCTCAGCAGCATGGCGATCCGGTCGAAGCCGAATGCGATGCCGCCATGCGGCGGGGCGCCTGCCTGCAGCCCTTCGAGCAGGAAGCCAAAACGGTTGTGGGCAGTGACCTCATCGATCCCCAGCAATGCAAAGATGCGACCCTGCAGCGCCGGGTTGGAAATGCGAATGCTTCCGCCCCCCAGCTCCGTCCCGTTGAGGACCAGGTCATAGGCCTGCGCGCGAACCCGGTGCGGCTCCGATTCCAGCAGGTGAAGGTCGTCCGGGTGGGGCGCCGTAAACGGATGATGCACCGCGGCAAGCGCCCCCGTGGCAGGATCGCGGTCGAACATGGGGAAGTCCATGACCCAGAGGAAGTTGGTCATCCCATCGGCAATCAGCCCCAACCGCCGCCCCAGCTCCTGCCGCACCCGGTCGAGCGCCGGGCTCGAGACATGGTCAGGACCCGCCACGAAGACGAAGAGATCCCCCTCTTCGGCCCCGAGCCGGGTGGCCGCGTCCGCCGGGAGGTGCTTCCCAGCCGGGCCGTCGAACGCGCCCGAAGCGTAGCGCGAACGGAGCAGCCCCATCGCCCCCGCGGACTTCGCGATTGCCTCCACCTCATCCACCTGCTTCCGGGACATCCCGGCCCCGTTCGGCACCCGGATCCCGCGAACCCGGCCACCCCCGTCGAGCGCGCCCCGGGTGATCCCGAACTCCGTTGCGCCGCGAAAGAGCGCGCTGGCATCGAAGATCTCGAGCCCGAACCGCGTGTCGGGGCGGTCGATCCCGAACCGCTCCATCGCCTCGGCCCAGGTCATCCGGTCGATCGCATCGGGCATCGCGACCCCGCCCTCGCGCCACAGCGCAGCGATCAGCGACTCGGCCAGTGCCACCACGTCATCCCGGCTGACGAACGACGCCTCGATGTCGATCTGCGTGAACTCGGGTTGCCTGTCGGCGCGCAGGTCCTCGTCGCGAAAGCAGCGAGCGATCTGGAAGTACCGGTCGAGGCCAGCCACCATCAGCAGCTGCTTGTACAGCTGCGGCGACTGAGGCAGCGCATAGAACTCCCCCGGGTGCACGCGGCTGGGGACGAGATAGTCCCGCGCCCCCTCCGGCGTGGGCTTCGTCAGCACCGGGGTCTCGATCTCCAGGAACCCGTGGTCGCTCAGGTGGCGACGGGTGACCTGCATGAGACAATGCCGGAGGACGAGATTCGCCTGGAGCTCCGGACGTCGAAGGTCGAGGTGACGATGCCGCAGTCGCAGCTCCTCCGCCGGGAGGCTCTCTCCTGCCTTTCTCGCCACCGGTATCGCGGGGATGTCTGCCGGACCGACGACGGTCAGGCTGGTGGCCCGGACCTCCACGCCGCCAGTCGCGAGGTCGGCATTCCGCATCGCCTCCGGGCGCGCGGCCACCATTCCCTCGATCAGCACGACCGTCTCGGCGCCGAGCGTGGTCGCCAGCGCGATCGCCTCCGCCGATGTCCACTCGGGATTGAAGGATACCTGGACGATTCCCGCCCGATCCCGGAGGTCGAGGAAGACGAGCCCGCCAAGATCGCGTGAGCGATGGACCCACCCGGCGAGTCGGACCGGCTGACCCGCGTCGGCCTCCCGGAGGCTGCCGGCGAGGTGGGAGCGGAAGGTGGTGGCGAGGGCGCCGGCCGGCCCCGAATGTAAAACGCCCCCGCGGGCGGTGGCGGAGGCAGCGTCGGATTTCGTCACGCGGGGAATGTAATTCGCAGCGTTATACCGTGGAAGTCGCCTCGGGGCGCCCGAGTCCGCCGGCGCTGGACCGGCCTGCCCCGGGCGCGGTATAACTTGCATGCTGCATCGCTTCGCGACCGGATCCGATCGCCGGAGTCCCGCGCAGTGCTGACCGTGAGTGAAACGTGACCCGTACCGAACCCCTCAACCTGCTCAATCTCGCTCCCGCAGAGGCGGACGCCCGCTTGCGTGCATTCGCCGACGAGGTGGGACAGCCCAGCTACAGGGCCACCCAGGTGCTGCGACGCCTGTGGACGAGCCCCGTCGCGGACTTCGCCGGGATCACGGACCTGCCGGCCGAGTTCCGCCAGCAGCTTGGGGAGCACTTCACCCTCCCGCGTCTCGAGATCGTCGCCCAGCAGAAGTCGCGCGACGGCACGCAGAAGTTCCTGTTCCGCCTTCGCGATGGCCAGACGATCGAGACCGTGGCGATTCCCGACGGCAACCGCGTGACGCTGTGCATCTCGTCGCAGGCGGGGTGCGCGCTGCAGTGCGCGTTCTGCGCCACCGGCGCGATGGGGTTCCAGCGGAACCTCGAGGTGTTCGAGATCGCGGGACAGGTGCGCGAGATGCGGCTGCTCGAGGAGCCCGTCACGGTGACGAACATCGTCTTCATGGGCATGGGCGAGCCGATGATGAACTGGGACGCGGTGGATCCGGTGCTCACGATCCTCAACGACCCGATGGGCCTCGGGATCGGCGCGCGGCACATCACCATCTCGACCGTCGGCGTGCTGCCCGGCATCGTCGCCCTCTCCCGCCGCCCCGAGCAGTTCCGGCTCGCCATCTCCATTCATGCGCCGAGCGACGACCTCCGCCGCGAGCTCATGCCGATCAACGTGAAGTATCCGTTGTCAGAGGTCATCGCGGCGGCGAAGGCCTTCGACCGCCGCGTGACCTTTGAATATGTGATGCTGGGCGGGGTGAACGATGGGGAGGTGCACGCGCTGCAGCTTGCCGCGCTTGCCCGGGAGTGCCGGGCATTCGTGAACCTGATCCCGTTGCATCCGGGTGGCGCCCGCGGCTTCACGCCAACGCCGCAGCAGCGCATGGTGGCGTTCGCGCGCGAGTTGCGCGCCGAGGGCCTGGAAGTGGCGATCCGGAAGAGCCGCGGGATGGACATCGCGGCGGCGTGCGGCCAGCTACGGGTAGAACGGCTCGGCCGGCGGCCGCCACGAAGCCCCGATGAGCACGGTGACATCCAGGTAGCGTGAGGTATCGGGGCGCGACTCGACTCGCGCCCCGCCGAAGACGTTCGCCACCCGCGCCGCCCATTCCGGCTGGCCCGCGACATCGATGACCAGCGTGCTGTCCCGCTGCTCGCCCGCGGTTCCCATGTCCACGACGTCGAATCCCCGGTCGCGCAGCACGAACATCGCCCGGCGCGCGAGTCCGCGGGTTCGCGTCGCGTTCAACACCTGGACGCGGATGCGGACACTGTCCGGTGCACGCTGGTCGTCGGGAACTGCAACCCGTGCCCTTCCCGGTCGCGGTCCCGACGCTCCGACGCTGTCGCGGGCGGACAACCCGTGCCGCCAGGTCAACGCACCCGCCACGGCGATGGCGAACACGGTGAAGGTGACGATGGCGATGGTGCGGAGCCTCATCGCGCTGCGTCTCGCATCGCCATCGTCGCCGGGTGAAGGCTGCGCCCCGCCTGCGCGGCCCAGCTCACGCGGTGGCGCACGACCTCGCGGAATGCATCGTCGAACGCGTGGGGGACGCGCGTCGCGAGGTCCGCCCGCTCTGGCACGGCGAACGAACGCCCCGGATCGAGGTAGTCGGCCATGTACAGCGCGCGGCCAGTGCGCCCCCACGGATGGTGCCCGAGCGTGTGGTGGCGCACCGCTTCGAGCACGTCGCCGCGGCTCTCGCCGTCCGCCTCCAGCAACGCAGCAGCCGCGTGGCCGTGAAGGGCGTGCGCCGGCAGTCCCGGATCGGAGACGACGGCCCGCAGGAATGTCTCGTCGGCATCGCGCAGCGCATCGTGCAGCCGGCCGGCGTCGCGCCAGGCTTCCCGCTCCGCGGGCTCGAGGTGCATGGTGTCCGCCCAGCCATCGAGCATGTTCGTGACCCGGATGATGTGCTCGCGCCGCCGCTCACCCGCGACCGCCCAGCGCGGGAGTCGCGGTCCGTCGGACCCTGCTTGCACCGCGACCATGGCGGGCGGCGTCCGGAACGGCATGAGGGAACGTAGCTCCGCGCGCTCACGCTGCCAGAAGTCTCGCGCCGCCAGCCCGGGATGCGGCAGGATGATCGCTCCTTCGGTGCGGACCTCGCCGTCGATCTCGACGATGTCGAGGTCGAGCGTCCGGGGGCCCCACCGCTCCCGTCGCGCGCGACCCCTGGTCCGTTCGACGGCGTGCAGCGCGTCCAGCATCGTGTCCGCAGGCAACGAGGTGTGGACCGCGACCATCTGGTTGAGATAGGCCCCCTGCGGCACGGCCCCGAGCGGCGCGGTCTCCTCGACCTGCGATGCGGCGAGCAGCTGCGTGCTCGGCAGGATCGCAATCCGCGCCCGCGCCGCGGCGAGGTGCGCCGCGCGGTCACCGACATTCGAGCCGAGCGCGATCAGTGCGAGCCGTCCCGCCCCCGTGGCGCCGGCAGGCCCCGCCGGGTCACCCGCGCCGTGCATGGTCCGCCACGACCTCCGCCGCCTCGAGCGGATGGGGCAGCATCACCTCCGGCTTGCGGAGCACGACCCGCACACGCACGGTCGACGCCTCGTCGAGCGCCGCGCTGGCAATCGCGTGGGCGGCGGTCTCGAGGTACTCGACGGCGTTCGTGTCCACGTGCGAGGCGACGAGCGCGTGCAGCCGCCGATAGTCGAGCACGTCGCGTCCCGGAGCGACCGGCCGCCGCCACACGGTGATGTCGGCGAGCAGGCGCTGCGGCCGGACGCGCTCCTCCGGGAGGATGCCGACACAGGTGTTGAATTCCAGCCCGCGGAGGGAGACCTCCTCGATCACCGGCCCCACGTCATGCATCGGTGATCCGGGTGGTGAGCTCGCGCAGCACGGCGACGACGTCGCGCAACTCATTGATCGCCCCCTCGAGCTCGCGCAGCGCGGCAGCCTGGTCGCGCGCCACGGTGGTCACCTGCTCGGCGCTCCGGCTGTTGCGTCGCGAGATGTCGGTCACCCGGCCGACCCGGTCGCGGAGGCGCGCGAACTCGTCCCCCTGGTGGCGGGCGGTCTCGGCGATCGTCGCCGCACCCGCCGATGCCGTCGCGGTCGCCTCGACGATGAGCCCGAGCGCCTCGCGCGCACGCTCCGAGAGCGACTCGATGTCCGCGACGATCGCCTCGCCGCGTCCCATCTGCATCGCCACGCGCCGCATCTGCTCCTCGAAGCCCGTCACGATGTCGGCCGCCTCGTCCGAGGCGCGCGTGCTCTGTACAGCGAGCTTGCGCACCTCGTCGGCGACGACGGCGAACCCCTCCCCCTGGATGCCCGCCCGCGCGGCCTCGATGGCCGCATTGAGCGCCAGCAGGTTCGTCTGGTCGGCGAGTTCGCGCACGACCGAGATGAACTCGGTGATCCGGCGCGTGGAGCCGGCCAGCGTCCCCACCTGGCCGCCGCTCTCGCGCACGAATTCCTTCATCCCGACGAGGCGGCTGATGGCGGTGTCGATCGTGACGCGATGCTCCGACGCCATCTCCATGGCGCGCCTGGTGACGCGCATGGCATCGGCCGAATGCGACACGACGGCCGTCGTCGCCGCCGCAAGGGCCTCGGTCACGTCGCGGCTCTGCTCGAGCTGCTCGCTTTCCTCGAGCACCCCGCGGGTGATGTCGGCGATGCTGCGGGCGACCGACTCGCCGCCGGCCCGCAGCGCCCGCGCCGAGTGCGTGAGGGTGTCGCTCTGGGATCCGACCCGCCGCATCGACTCGAGGAGGGGCTGGCGCAGCTCGTGGATGTGCAGCGTCGTCGCCACCTGGTGCGCGAATCGCTGGATGAGGCCGATCGACTTCTCGACGTAGGCGTTCTTGCGGTGATGGTCGAGCTCGAGGATCCCGAGGTTGCGATCACCGAAGCGCAGCGGGATGACGGCCCGGCTGCGCACGCGCGGCGCCAGCCCCTGGGTGCGCGAGTCGGCGCCGGTGTCACCGATGATGAGGAGGCGTGCCGTCCCGAGCACGGTGCGCCGCAGGACCTCGCCCTGCTCGTCGCCGCGCGCCGGCGGATCGACGGTTCCCGACGCGGACCGCCACACCAGCCGCGGTTCCCCCTGCACCAGTTGGAAGATGCGGAAGTCCTGCCAGTCGACGAGGCGATGCGCGAGAAGCTCGATCCGCTCGAACGAGTCGGAGAGCGCGATGTCCGACGACACCACCTGCTCCATCGCCAGGATCTTGTTGAGCTCCTCGGCAGCGACCGACTCCTCCAGGATCCGCCGCACCAGGACGGCGATCGGCAGCATGACGAGGATCACGATGATCCAGCCTGCCGGCCCCAGGTTCGCCACCGTCAGCGCGACGATCGCGATGCCGACCGCACTCGCCCCGAGGCTCACGACCTCGTAGCGCAGCAGCAGCGACTTCTCCTCGTCGAGCAGCTTGTCCCGGAAGAGCAACGAGAAGTACAGCAGCGCGCGGCCGATGAAGAAGTGCGCGAACAGGAAGAGTGCGATCGCCGGCAGCGCGTCGGTCGAGACCGTGGGCTCGTCGGGCGCCATGGCCAGGTGGACGGCCGCAAAGAAGCCGTAGGCCGCGCACAGCGACAGCACTTCGCGGCCGGCGTTGATCCAGCCGGATTCCAGCGGCTTCCGCAGCGCGTAGCGGTCGGCGGCGAAGACGCCCACGAACAGGCCGAGGGCGGTGGCCGACGGGCCGGCGACGAGTGCGCCGCCCACCGCGACAAGCGTCAGCAGGTTGATCGCGCCGTACTTCGTCACGGGGATCTGGCCGATGCGGATGAACATCACCCCCGCAACCAGCGTCGCGACGACGAACGGATGCCCGACCCAGAGTCGATCGATGAACAGCACCGCGCCGAGCAGCAGGGTGCCGACGAGTCCGACGCCCCGCGTGACGGCGGTGAGGATCAGTCGCACGTCAGGGCTGGTCGATCGCGGCGCGCATCCCGGCCACCAGCGCGAGGGCCGTGTCCACCCCTTCGCCCGACGCGCGCACGACCGCGCTCCCGACGATCACGCCATCGGCCATCCCGGCGACGATGCGTGCCTGCTCGGGGCGGGAGATGCCGAACCCCACGCAGACCGGCAGGTCGGTGGCACCCCGCAGCCGCGCCACGGTGTCACTCAGATCCGGCGGCAGGTCGTCGCGTGTCCCGGTGACCCCCAGCCGGCTGATGAGGTACACGAAGCCGCTGCCGTTCCGTGCGATGAGCCGCATCCGCTCCACCGGCGTCGTCGGTGCCACGAGCCGGATGAACGCCAGCGGCCCACCCCCGAGCCAGTCCTCGCGCTCCGGGTCGGCGCCGACCGGCAGGTCGGTCACCAGCACGCCGTGCGCGCCGGCGTCGGCCGCGCGCCGGAGTGCATCGTCACCCGCGGCCACGAGCGGATTGAGGTAGCTGAACAGCACGACGGGAATGTCCAGGCGCGCCGCCGCGATCATCTCCAGGACCCGGTCGAATGTCACGCCGTGCTCGAGCGCCGCCTGCGAGCTGGCCTGGATCACCGGGCCGTCGGCCATCGGATCGGAAAAGGGAACGCCGACCTCGATGATGTCGGCGCCACATGCCTGCAGCCCCTGGAGGAGATCGCCCGTGCGTGCCGGGTCGGGAAATCCCGCCGTGACATACGGGATCAGGGCCTTCCGGCCCGCGGTGCGCAGGGTCGCGAACCGCTGCGCGATGGCGTCAGACGAAGTAGTCGCCAACGCGGATGCCATAGCGTTCAGGATTCTCGGTCTTGATGATGGTGCGGCGGAAGCCACCCGACTCCGCCGCCTCGGCGAGGTCGGTGATCACGCCTGGCGTCAGCAGGTTGCCGCGCTCGTCGCTGATGATGCGGACGACGGGTCGCGACAGCATCTCGGGGATCGGGTTGATGGCATGGACGATCGCCAGCTCGAACGTGTCGAGCACCACGAGCGTGCCGACCGGATAGATCCCGGTGAGGTTGATGAACGCCTTCACCACGACCGGATCCATGCCGCGCCGCGCATTGTCGCGCATCTCGGCCATGACCGCCGCCGGGTTCAGCGGCGTGGTCTGGTAGGTCCGACGCGACGTCGCGGCGTCGAAGCCATCGGCGACGGCGACGATCCGGCTGAAGATGCTCATCGTCCGTGGCCGCACGGGACGCGGATACCCCGTCAGGTCATTCTTCATGTGGTGCTCGTGCGCCACGATCATCGCCCGCATGGGCAGTTCCTGCTGCCCGCGCACCCCGAACAGCGTGAGGACACCCATCCAGGGGTGGGCGGCAATCTGGCGCCACTCGTCGTCACTCAGGCTCCCCGACTTGTTGAGCACCTCGGCCGGCACGCGGGACTTGCCGACGTCGTGGAAGAGCGCGGCGAAGCCGAGGTCGTAGAGCTGCACCTTGCCGAAGCCGAGCCGCTTGCCAAGTGCCACCGAGAAGATGCAGACGTTCACGCTGTGCGTGAACGTGTACTCGTCGTACTCGCGGATCGTCGTGAGGCCGATCAGGGACGCTTCCTCGTTGAGGATCTGGTCCACGATGCCCTGCACGACCCGCTTGATCTTCTTGACGTTGGGCGTCCGTCCCATCCGGACCGATGTCATGAGGTCCTTCGTCACGGCGACCGACTGCGAGTACGTCCGCTTGGCGCGTTCCTTCACGGCCTCGCGATCGCCGCCGTCGTCGGCGTCGGTCGGCTCGCCGACCGCGAACGACGCGATCC
>JACDHQ010000033.1 GCA_013820975.1 Gemmatimonadaceae bacterium | reverse complement strand
GCGCTGCCCCCGGGGACGGTCGAGGGCTCCATCAAGATCACGGAGCAGGGGGAAATCATCTCGCAGCAGTTCGGGCTGCTGCCGATCGCCGAGCGCACGCTTGAGGTGACGCTGTCGGGTGCGCTGCTGCACACGTGCGGCCCGATCGAGGGTGTGCTGGCCGACGGCGAGCGTGCGCGCTTTGCCGAGGTGATGGAGACGCTGTCGTCGCGGTCGCTCGCGGTGTACCGCGCGCTCGTGCACGAGGACGATGCGCTCTTCACGATGTTCCGCGCGGCGACGCCGATCGCGGAGCTCGCGGACGCGCGCTTCGGCTCACGTCCCGCGTACCGACCGGGCGCGAAGTCGGGCATCTCCGGCATTCGCGCCATCCCGTGGGGGTTCGGCTGGACGCAGGTGCGGCTGATGCTCACGGGCTGGCTCGGCGCAGGCACCGCGCTCGACGAATTGGCCACGACACCGGATGGCCTGGCAACGCTGCAGGAGATGGCGCGCTCGTGGCCGTTCTTCGACGACCTGCTCGGCAAGATCGAGATGGTGTGTGCCAAGGCGGATCTCGAGATCGCGCGCCTGTACGTCGAACACCTCGGCGGCGACATGCAGCTGTTCGGGCAGCTCGAGGCCGAGTTCGAGCGCACGGTCGCGGCCATCCATGCGATCCGCGGCACGGAGCAGCTGCTCACCGACACGCCCGTGCTGCAGGCAGCGATCGCGCTGCGGAATCCCTACGTTGACCCGCTGTCGCTGCTGCAGGTGGCGCTGCTGCGAAAGAAGCGCGCGGAGCCCGACGAGGCCGCGCGCGAGCGGATCGAGGAGGCGCTGTCGACGACGCTGAGCGGGATTGCGCAGGGACTCCGGAACACCGGGTAGTTTGTCCCGGGAGCGGCGGGATCGCGCCGCCGTGAGACGACAACTGCTCGAGAGTTGTCGGCGAATCTAAGAGCGGACCGGCTCCGTGAGACGACAACTAGTATTGAGTTGTCGCGGGATCACACGTGTGTCGCGCCACTGTGAGACGACAACTGCTGTCGAGTTGTCGCGGGATCACACGTGTGTCGCGCCACCGTGAAACGACACGGTCAAGCGGGTGGGAGCACGCTGCCGTTTCGAGGTGCCTGCGTCGCTCCGCCACTCACGCCACCACTGACGATGAACGTCATCACGTCCGCACTTTCCGCAGGCACCGGCTCCACCTGCGCAGCCGGCACCATCAGCAGGTTGCCGGCGAAGTTGTACGACTGCGGCAGGTACACCGCGACGTAGCCGGGCATCCCGAGCACGTCGAGCGAGTCCCGCGTGACGAACCCCATCGCCTTGAGCGTGCCTCCCGGCGTGAGCGTGATCGCCACCGGCCGGTCGAAACGCCGCTTCTCGCCGACGAATGCATCGAGCAGGTCGCGCGTGGAGGAGTAGAGCAGGCGCACGAAGGGCAGCCGCGCGAAGACGCTCTCCAACGCGGCCAGCCAGCCGCGCGTGATGAGGTTCGACGCAAGGAATCCGAACGTGGTGATCACCGCGACCGTGAGCACCAGGCCGAGCCCCGGGATCGGCAGCCCGAGCAATCCGTCCACGCGACGGAACAGCTCGTAGGTGATCCAGAGCGTGATGACGAGCGGCGCGAGCACGACGAGCCCGCGCAGGAAGTAGTTGGCGAGTCTGCGCACGCGGGGAAGATACAGGGTGCTGCCGTTCAGCGCAGGAAGCGCCTCGCCAGCTGCTCGAGCCGCTCGTCGCTGGTACGCTCCGCCTCGGCCAGGATCCGCTCGACATGTGGCGCCAGCCGCGGCTCCCCCCAGTAGTAGCCGGTCGCCCGCTCGGCGAGCTGGGTCTCGCCGACGCGCGCGGCCTCGAGCAGCGCCTGCGCGGCGATGCGGTCGAAGTCGGGATCGTCGCGCTCGGGCAGCGCGTAATTGCGGCGGGGCATCTCCCCTTCCGCGTCGTCCCTGAGGAATGCTCGCGACATGGTCCCTCCCGTTGGTGCGGTCGTGCGGTATCCTTTCTCCATGAATCATACCGCGGCGATCCGCCACCTGAAGCGCGCCGACCCGGTGCTCGGCGCGATCATCCGCTCGGTGGGCACGTGCGAGCTCGGCACCTCGCGCCAGCGCTCGCACTTTCGTGCGTTGACACGGTCGATCATCTACCAGCAGCTCTCCGGCAAGGCCGCGGCGACGATCCTCAGCCGGATGCACGCCATCTACGGCGGCCGCGCGCCGACGGCAGAGCAGCTGCTGGCGACGCCCGACGCGGCGCTCCAGGCGGCCGGGGTCTCACGACAGAAGATCAGCTACCTCCGCGACCTCGCAACGCGCGTGCATGAAGGGAGCGTCCCCCTCACGCGCATCGCCCGGCTGCCCGACGAGGAGCTCATCACCACCATCACCCAGGTGAAGGGAATCGGCCGCTGGACTGCGCAGATGTTCCTCATGTTCCAGCTGCACCGCCCCGACGTGCTGCCCGAGCTCGACCTCGGAATTCAGAACGCGATCTGGAAGGCCTACGGCCTCCGCAAGCGCCCACTGCCGCAGGACGTGCTGCGCATCGGCAAGCCGTGGCGACCCCATGCGAGTGTGGCGAGCTGGTATTTGTGGCGAAGCCTCGACACTGCTTGAGTGTCGGTTAGCGGTGGAGAGGCGGGGCCCGACCGTGGAACGGCAATGTTGAGTGTCGGTTAGCGGGGGAGAGGCGGGGCCCGACCGTGGAACGGCAATGTTGAGTGTCGGTTAGCGGGGGAGAGTTGGAGCCCGACCGTAGAACGACAATTCGTTTTGCCGTTCTACGGTGGAGAGTCGCCACCCGACCGTAACACGACACTCCGTTTTGCCGTGCTACGGGGGAGAGTTGGAGCCCGACCGTAGAACGACACTCTGTTTTGCCGTTCTACGGGGGAGAGTCGCCACCCGACCGTAACACGACACTCCGTTTTGCCGTGCTACGGGGGAGAGTTGGAGCCCGACCGTAGAACGACAATTCGTTTTGCCGTTCTACGGTGGAGAGTCGCCACCCGACCGTAACACGACGCTCCGTTTTGCCGTTCTACGGTGGAGAGTCGCCACCCGACCGTAACACACCTATCGACTCCGCCGCTCCCCGCGTGCGAGTTCGTTGAGCGACACGCCGTAGCGTCGTTGCACCCAGCCATCCATGCTGCGGCCGAAGCGGCGGACGACGAAGGCCACCGTGAGGAACCGGATCGTCCGCCCGATGAACATCGCGCCGAGGAACTGCCAGAGGGGCATGCCGAATGCGCCGGCGGCCACCGAGACGAGCTTCGCGGATACGGGAGTCATGGTGCTCAGGAACACCACCCACCAGCCCTGCCGCTGGAAGCGGCCGCGCCACACGTCGATCCCCTCCCCCTCGACGCCGAAGAGGTTGAGCACCCAGATGCCGACGGTGTCATAAGCGAGCGCGCCGGCAGTGTAGCCGACCAGTGTTCCGAGCACCGCGCCGAAGACGGCGGCCCACGCAAAGCGGTAGGCCTTTGGCGGGTCGGCAATGCCAAGCGGTACGAGCAGCGCGTCCACGGGGCCCGGGACGAGCGCGCTCTGGAGGAACGACCAGGTACCGATCGCCGTCGCGGCCCATCCCCGCTCGGCGAGTCCATGGAGCGCGGCGTACAGTCGCACGAACCAGCGGCCGATCCCGCTCCGCGGCGCGACGTTCGCCGCGACGGGTCCGGCGTGTTCCGCCGCCGGCGTCATGGCACCTGCTCCGTCCGGCACCCGCGGATCGGTCACGCGGCCCGGTCCCGGGGTTGCGTGGGTGGCACAGGCTCGGCCGTGCCGCGCGCCGTCGCCGCCATGGCACTCCCGTCGGCCCGGACGAGCCCGAAACGGCGCATCCCCCACTGGCTTGCCGGCCCGATGCCGACCATGAACAGCGCGGTGCCGACCCCCAATCGCGCTCCCATCCCCCACCCCGCAAGCAGTGCCGCCGCCTCGATGCAGGTTCGCACCCGGCGGACAGGCCACCCGAATCGCGTACTCAACCCGACCATCAGTCCATCACGCGGCCCTGCTCCCAGGTGGGCGCCGATGTACATCCCCGTGGCGTACCCGCCGACGACGATCGCCACGATGTAGTAGGCAAGCCCGGTGATCATCCCGCCGCCGAGCGAAGCCGCCGAGGGGACGAGCGGAAGTGCCGCATCGGTTGCGGCGCCTACCAGAACCATGTTCGCGAGCGTGCCGACTCCCGGTCGCACGCCCATTGCCATGGAAGCGGCGAGGACGCCGATTCCGACGACGATGCTCGCCTGGCCGATCGTGATGCCCGTGAGGCGGGAGACGCCGGCATGAAAGGCGTCCCATGGACCGAGTCCGAGCCCGCTCCGGAGCATCATCGCGATGACGACGCCGAACAACGCCATCGCGAGCAGGAACTGCCCCCACCGCGCGGCCATGGATGGCCGGCGCGGCAGGGGCAGCAGTCGTGGTTCGGGGGCTTCTGACACAGTCCCTGAAAGCTAACAAGCTGCTACAATTCGCCCGTGACCTACATTCCGCTTCCGCCGACGCCCGACGATTCCGAAAAGGCCCAGCGCCTCGCGGCCATGAAGCGGCGCGCCACCGGCTTGCTGGTCTTCGTCACCGTGGTGTTCGTGGTCGCACGCCTGTACGAGAGCCGGCACCCGTCGGTCGGCTGGGTCCGGGCCATGGCCGAGGCCGCAATGGTGGGGGGACTCGCCGACTGGTTCGCGGTCACGGCGCTCTTCCGGTATCCGATGGGAATCCCGATCCCGCATACCGCGATCATTCCCAACCGCAAGGAACGAATCGGCCGCAGCCTCGGCAACTTTCTCCAGAGCTACTTCCTCCGTCGCGACGTGCTCGAGCGGCGCCTCGCGGGACTGGGCCTCTCGCGCCGCATCATGGCCTGGGCCGCGCTCCCGGAGAATGCTCCCCGCATCGCGCATCAGCTGGCGCAGGGGCTCGCCCGCGCGGCCGAAGTGGTGCCGGCCGACGAGATGAAGACGGGGCTGCACAACACGCTCGTCGCCCAGGGACGCAAGGTGCATGTTGCGCCGCTGCTCGGCCAGGCACTGCTGCTCGTCGCCGCCGACAACCGCCACCAGCGGCTGCTCGATCGCGTGCTCGAGCTGGTGCAGCGCCTGCTCACCGAGAACCGTGAGCTGATCCGCCAGCGCATCGCCACGGAGAGCCCGTGGTGGGTGCCCACGGCGATCGACGACAAGCTGTACGCGAAGCTCGTCAACGGCACCGAACGGATCATCTGGGAGGTGGCCACCCAGCCGGATCACCAGCTGCGCCGGCAGTTCGACCGCATCCTCGGCGAGTACGTCGAGGGGCTGCGCGACGATCCCGAGGTGATCGGCAAGGCGGAGCGCATGAAGGAGCGCCTGCTGGAGCAGCCGGTGGTGGAGGAGCTCGCGGGCGCGCTCTGGGAGAGTACCCAACGCGCGCTGATCCGCTACGCGAGCCCCGACGCGGGCGCGCCGCAGCCGCTCGAGCGGGGGATCATCACCGCCGCTGAAGCCGCGCTGAAGAACGACGCGCTGCTCGCGGAGATCGACGAGGCGATCAACAAGGTGGTCCTGGGCGCCGTCGAGCAGTACCGGCACGAGATCGCCGCGGTGATCGAACGCACGGTGGCCGAGTGGGACCCGAAGGACGCGTCGCAGCGGATCGAGATCGCCGTGGGCCGCGACCTGCAGTTCATCCGGATCAATGGCACGATCGTCGGCGGGCTGGTGGGGCTGCTGTTGTATGCGTTCTCGCACTTCATTGGTTGAGCGGTTGGTTCGGGGTGGTGGCGGTGCGGCACCGTGGAACGGCAACGTCGAGCGGTTGGTTCGGGGTGGTGGCGGTGCGGCACCGTGGAACGGCAACGTCGAGAGGTTGGTTCGGGGTGGTGGCGGTGCGGCACCGTGGAACGGCAACGTCGAGAGGTTGGTTCGGGGTGGTGGCGGTGCGGCACCGTAGAACTGCAGGATCGAGAGGTTGGTCAGGGGTGGTGGCGGTGCGGCACCGTGGAACGGCAACGTCGAGAGGCTGGTTCGGGGTGGTGGCGGTGCGCCGCCGACCCCGGTGCAGTTCAGCAGTCCTGGTGTATCAGCTCCACACAGCGAGGATGCGAGGCATCCGAGCACCTCACCAGCGCGGACGCGCCAGCGTCCGGGCGTCTCGAGACCAACCGTGAGAATTCTCACCCTTCTGCTCCTTGCTCTCGCGCCGTCGCTCGCCTCCGCCCAGAGCGCCATGCCCGAGTTCCTCCAGGCGGAATTCGCCGAGCGGCGGGTGCGGTTCGCTGCCGGCGCTGGCGACGGCGTCATTCTCGTGCTCGGCGGCCGCGAGCCGGAAAAGGACTACATCCAGTTCTTCCAGTCGCCGTCGCTCTACTACCTCACCGGCTTTCGCGAGCCGAACGCGGCGCTGGTGATGGTAAAGCGCGGCAGCGAGGTGACGTCGCGCATGTACGTGCAGCCGCGCGACCCCGCCCGCGAGGCGTGGACGGGCGCACGGCTCGGGACCGAGGGGGTGACGCGCATCAGCGGGATGCCGGCGCGCCACGAGAGCGAGCTGATTCCGGCGCTCGACTCGCTGCTCCGGCCGGCCCCGCGGCTCATGATGGTGACCGATCTCGGCGAAGTCGCACGTCCCGCGTGGCTCAAGCCGGTGGAGGTGCTCTTCCTCGACACGCTGCGCGGGCGGCTGCCCGGGCTCACGGTGACGGACCTGACGCCGCGGCTCCAGCAGATGCGCGCCGTGAAGTCGCCGACTGAACAGGCGCTGATCCGTCAGGCCGCCGCGATCACCGTGCTCGCCCATCGCGAGGCGATGCAGGCGATCGAACCCGGCATGAACGAGTTCGAGCTCCAGGCGCTCATCGAGTACACCTTCCGGCGCAACGGCGCCGATCGGCCGGGCTTCGCCTCGATCGTCGGCTCGGGCCCCAACAGCACGACGCTCCACTACATCATCAACGACCGGTACATCGAGGCCGGCGAGACGGTGGTGATCGACATCGGTGCGCTGTACAAGGGCTACAGCGCCGACGTCACGCGCACGGTGCCGTCCAACGGGACGTTCAGCACGGAGCAGCGCGCAGTATACCAGGTGGTTCGTGGTGCGCAGGCGGCCGCGGAGCGGCAGGTGCGCGTGGGCGGCAGCGCGAAGGCGATGCGCGACTCCTCCGATGCGACGCTGGCGCGCGGGCTCGCGCAGCTCGGGCTCATCGAATCGCCCAACGCGACCTACCAGTGCGGCGCGCAGGGGCGCAGCTGCCTCCAGTCGCAGCTGTTCACCATCCATGGGCTGTCGCACGGCATCGGCCTCGAGGTGCACGATCCTGAAGAGTGGTACTTCTCCGGCACTTTCGCCAACGGCAGCGCCTTCACGATCGAGCCTGGCATTTACGTGCGAGCGAACCTGCTGACGGACGTGATTCCCGATACCGAGGCGAATCGCGCGTTCCGCACCCGGCTGGCCACGCTCCTGCCGCGCTACCGGAACATCGGCGTGCGGATCGAGGACGACTACATCGTCACCGACGCCGGCGTCGAGTGGATCTCGCAGGCCCCTCGCGAGATCGATGAGATCGAGGCGCTGATGCGCGTGCAGTTCACCGGCCCGGCACGGCGCGACCCGGCGCTCGTCGAGACCTACCGCCGCGACGTTCCCTGAGCGGGAGAGTGCGTCGGGGCTGCCGTAGCTGCACGGAGCAGCCTGGACCACCGGGCCATCCGGGCGCTGGGCCGGCTCACCGTGGCTGCCCCCTGCGGCGGCACCCGGTTGCCCTGCCGCGCATTATCTTTAGGGCACGTCCAATCAGTCGTTCATCATTGAGGAAGGGCATCATGGCAGCATCCCGGTTCCGTCGCACGCTCACCCGCTCGGCCGCGGCATTCGTCGCCCTCGTGCTCGTAGCCGCTTGCGGCGACGGCCCCACAGGGGTCTCGATCCTCGACACGCGCTTTGGCACGTCGCTCGGCGTCGACCTCGACGCATCGACGCGCACGGCGACGGGGCTCTACTACCGCGACATCGTCGTCGGCACCGGCACGCAGGCGACGGCGAGTTCCACCGTCACCGTGCGCTACGAGCTGTACCAGAGCAACGGCCAGCGGCGCGAGGGCGGAACCCTGGCGCCGTTCACGCTCGGCACGCGTGCGGTGATCGACGGCTTCGACGAGGGAATACGCGGTATGCGCGTCGGAGGCACGCGGCAGTTGATCGTCCCGCCGCACCTGGGCTACAGGGACAACACGATCATGGTGTTCACGATCGAGTTGCTCAACGTGACCTGACACCGCGGGGCCGGCATGCTGATGCCGGCCCCGTTTTTTTCTCTTTCCCGCACGAGTCGGCGCCCGGAGGATCACATGGACGAGAAGCAGTTGCAAAAGCTCATCCGCAAGAACATGGAAGGCAGCGGTCACGGCAAGAAGAAGCCGCCGGTGAATCAGTACGACTCGACGCTCACCAATCACGAAGTGGAGAACGTCGATGGCGACCGCAGCAAGTTCTTCGACGACATGAAGAAGCGGGAGTTCTGAGGGGGCAGTTGCGAGCCGGCAGTTGCACGTGCTCCCAAGCTCGTGTCGTGGTGCGTGCGCCCGTACCTACACCGACCGGGGCAGGTGAACGGTGAACGTCGTCCCGTCCACGCTGGTGGACCGAACGTCGATCGATCCGCCGTGGGCCACCACGATCCTGTCGACGATGTAGAGGCCGAGCCCGAGATGGTCGTCGCTTGCGCCGGTGGCCGCGGATTGCCTTCCCGCCTTGAAGATCGAGGGCAACTGGGCCTCAGGAATCACGGACCCCTCGTTGTGGACGGCGATGGTGACTTCGTCTACCATCCCAACCGCAGCGATTTGGATTGGTGCACCCTTGGCGCCGTGCTGCACCGCGTTGCCGACGAGATTCGTGAGCGCCTGGGTGAGGCGTGCGGCGTCCCACTGGCCGCGAACGTCCCCGGTCACGTCCACCTCTACCTTGGCTGCGGGATAGAGCGCGACGATCTCGGCGACGACGTCGTGGATCATCCGGGGCACGTCCATCGCCGCACGCACGATCGGGATACCCTGTCCGAAGGTGGTCTGCGTGAAATTGAGGAGATCGGCCACCATGTGGTTCATGCGTCGAGCGCCGCGGGCAATGCGCTTCGCCAGTGAGAGGTGGGGCTCGGCGAGCTCGCCGGTTTCGAGCATGAAGCTCGCGGACATCAGGATCGCGCCCAGCGGGGTACGGAGGTCGTGGCCGAGGATGGCGAGGAATCGTTCCTTGGAATAACCGATGTCGTCACTGTACTGGGTGATCGATTCGGCGATTGCCTGGTCGATGGCCTCGTTGAATCGAATCACGTCCTCCAGGTCGGCGACGCCGATGGTGCGCTGTTCCTTGGTCCAGAGGCGGATGACGCTCGCGCGCAGGGCGCGCAGCTCGGACAGCATCTCCGAGACGGTGAATCCGCTCTCCGCGCGCGCACCACCGTGTTCCTGCGCTGCCGTGTTGGGCGTCCCGGATTCGTCGGCGTCTGACTTGCCCTTCGCCTTTTCGGCCTGCTCCAGCCCGGTCTGCGGCGTATCGAGGTCGCTGGCGATGCAGGTGAGCATCTCCTTGGCGTGGTCGCGGAGCGCGACGATGTCCATGGAGCCTGCGACGGGGAGTGCCCGGGCGAATGCCTCCCATTCGACAAGGATCGGCTCGGTGTTATCTCGGATGAACTGGGAGAGGCTGGTCATCGGCGCGTTTGGCCCTTCGGCAGAGGGGAAGCGGTCATTCAATGCGCGTTCCGTGCCCTGCAGGTGCAGGGG
>JACDHQ010000439.1 GCA_013820975.1 Gemmatimonadaceae bacterium | reverse complement strand
TGACCTCGCCATGGTGCGGCTGCACGGCCGCCGCGCGGCGACCTGGGAAGCGGCGAAGGTTCCGACGGTCGAGCGGTACCGCTACCTCTACGACGAGGCGGAGCTCGGCGCCTGGGCGCCGAAGGTCGAAGCGGCTGCCGCCGAAGCGAAGCGGACGGTCGTGCTGCTCAACAACTGCTACGGGAACTACGGTGCGGCGAATGCGCAGGAGCTGGTGGCGCGGCTCAGTGGCAATGGTGCGGCGCGTTGCTCACCGATTGCGAGGGTCGCGTGCAGGCGGCGCGGCATTCAACCACACCCCACCGGTGAACGTGCGGATGGTGATACGGGCCGCTCCTGAACCGCTGGTGAATTGCAGCTCGGCGCCACTCTGACCACTGGTGCGCGGCGAGGCACTGGAGAGCGCGTTCGAGATCGCGCCGCGTGCACTGAACACCACGAAGCTGGCGTCCGGGCGGGCGGTCACCCGGAGTCGTACGCTGCCTGAGTGCGAATCGACCTCCAGCGGTGCGCCGCGACCCGGAAGGCCGGTGATGGTGACGTCGCCGCTCACCGACTCGACGCGGCCACGCCCCGTGCCTGCCGGTGTCGTGATCCGGCCACTGACCGTGGACAGGGCGAGGTCCAGGGCCTCTCCCGCGAAGCGCACGTCCCCGCTGCCGGAGCGCACGCGCAGCCATTTCGGCGTTCCGGAGACGGCGACCTCGCCACGCATCGTCTCGATCCGGAGCGCGTCGGGATTGCCCGTTGCCTCGATTGCGCCCTCGATCGTGTACAGGTCGACGGTGCCTTTGAGGCCGCGCACCGCGATGGGGGCACTCGACGTCTTGACCCAGACCTCCGCTCGCCGCGGCACCTTCACGTGCAGGTGCACGACGGGAATGGTCTCGGGCATCCCTTCGTACGTGTTCAGCTTGAACGCGCTGCGGGTCCCCCCGGCCTGGAGCCTCGCGCCGCGAGGCACGATTGCGACGATGTGGATTGAATCACGATTCCACGCCTCGACGGTCACCTGCCCGGCAAGCGAGTACACGCGGATGGCGCCGGTGGAGTCCAGCGCTGCGCCGTGCTCCTGTCGGACCTGCGCCTGGAGCATGCTGGCTCCGCAGAGGCAGGCAAGCAGCGATCCCAGCACCGTGATGCGCATCAGAGCTCGGCCGCAAGCGAGAGGGTCGTACGGAGAAACTGCTCCCGGCTTCGCCTCGAGTGCTCGAGCATTGCGGCGAGATGCGGGTTGCGCGGATCGGCTTCGAGCGCCTGCTGCGTCGCTTCGATCGCGTCATTGATCGCGCGCAGCTGTGCTTCCACGGTCGAGATGGTCTGCGGCGCCAGGAGGGGACGGCGTGCCTCGAGCTCCCGCAGCAGCTCGCCCAGCGCGAGGGACTCGTCACGAGCGGTGCGCTCCCCCGCCGTCGTGATGCGCGGCGTGGGTTCCACTCCGCTCGTGCGGAGCGCGTGGATCCCGGCCGCCGTGCCGAGCAACACAATGACTACCGCGGCTGCGAGCGCCCGCGACGCGCTGGTGCGCATCGATCTCCGGAGCCGCGCCACCCGTGACCACACTGGACGCTCCATCGCGACCTGCGCGGTAGTGCGAATCGCGTCGCTGATGGCCGGCCACGACGCCTCGGGCGGCAGCACTTCGCTCGGGGCACGCGCCGCCATCCGGGCGAGCCGCTCCAGGCTCGCCACAGTCGCGGCGCATTCGGCGCAGGCGGCGACGTGCGCCTCCAGGGTCACGGCAGCCGACGGAGAGAGCTCGCCGTCGACCAGCGCGTGCAGGGTTGCTTCAGCAGGATGGTGTGTCATGGCTCCAGTACCGTCATCAGCTTCCTGCGGGCTCGATGCAGCTGCGAGCGGAGCGCGACCTCGCTCAGGCCGGTCAGCTCGTGGATCTCCGCATAGTCGTAGCCTTCCATGTCGTGCAGGACGAACACCCGCCGCGCGGTTTCCCCGAGCCGGGCCATCGCCGTCTCGAGGTCGAGCCGGCTGTCCAACGGCTCCGGGCGCGCCCGTCCACCGATCACCTCGAGATCACCACGCGTTTCGATCCTTGCTTCACGTCGCGTGGCACTGCGCCGCCGCTCCAGCAGGCCCGTGACGGCAATCCGGTGGATCCAGGTGCCGAGCGCGCTCTCGCCCCGGAATGCTGGCAGCTGCTTCCAGACGCGCACGAACGTGTCCTGCATCAGGTCCGCGGCTTCCACACGATCGGCCGTGAGCCGAAGGCAGAGCGCATAGACCCGTCCGGCAGTGGCCCGGTACAGCAGCTCGAACGCCTCCGCGTCGCCGGCTTGCGCGCGCGCGATGATGGCCGGCGGCACAGTCACGTGCGAGTCCGGCGCACCGGTCGTCCCATGCGCAGCAGCAGGCCGCCGATCCGGTTCAGGCAGGGTGGCCATCGGTAGCTGTGATCCAGGTCATCGTGGATCTCGATTGTCGCGTGCTTCAGCTTTCAATACAAAGTCTCCGATCTCCCGGCGTCCGCTGGCGTCCAGCACGAAGTCGCGACGCGCCAGCAGCGTGTCGCCGGCCTGGCGCTCCACCCTCACGATCGCATCGGCAGGGTGCCCCCTCGGCAGGCGCTCCGGCAGGAGCGGGTCGTCGGCGAAGAGAGTGGATTCCACCCAGCGCTCGCGCCCGCCGGGCGGAGTGAGCGTGACATGTACATGCTGCGGCTCGGTAGCGGAAGGATACGCCGCCGGCCGGATGGTGTGAATGGTGTAGCGGCCAAGCGAATCGGTGAGCAGCCAGCCGCGCAGGTAGCCGTGGCGCTGCGCATTCCCGCGCTCGCCGCCACGCCTTGCGTACGCCCCGGCGGCATTCGTGTGATACGCATACATCAGGACACCGGCGGCGGGGCGCCTGCCATCGGGCTGGTATACCGTGCCGCGAATGATGAGTCGCTCGCCGGGCTCCTCAGGTGGCGCGATCGTCATCGTCGCCGTGAGCCCTGCGGGTGCCTCGGCCGCCCCGCAGGCCTCGCAGTCAGGCAGCCGGGTGTCGGCGGCGCGCTGCTGCGCGGAGCCGTTGCAGCTTGTCGCGAACATGAGCAGGGCGATGAGACGCCGCATCGTTCGTATCTCCATGGT
>JACDHQ010000438.1 GCA_013820975.1 Gemmatimonadaceae bacterium | reverse complement strand
CTGTGAGGCCGGCCTCTTCATTTCCGGAAACACGACGCCGCCGGGCGCGGCAGCGCACTAATTGCATGTTTGGCGGTCAGGTGCTACATGGGAGAGCCTGACCTCACCCCGCCGTCGGCCGCCGCGCGCATCCATGCGACCGGCAATCGATCGCTCCAGCTGAAGCGCATGGATCTTCCCCTGCTCGCCAAGGCGATCACCCTCGCTTACGCATCCGGCATCAGCGCCTACGCCACGGTCGCGCTGGCCGGCCTCGCGATCCGTGCCGGGTGGGTCGGGGCGCCTCCCGGCGCGCTCATGCTCCTGGCGAGCACCTGGGTGATCACCGTCGCGCTCGTGCTCTACGCCGTCGAGTTCGTCGCGACACTGATCCCCGGCGTCGCATCTGCCTGGGAGACGCTGCACTCGTTGATCCGTCCGCCGGCCGCTGCCGCACTCGCTGCCGCCACGGCATGGAGCGCCGATCCCGTCATCGTCGTTCTCGCCACCGTCCTTGGCGGCGGCATGGCCGTGGCGACGCACACGACCAAGCTCGGCTTCCGCTACGCGATCGACACCTCTCCCGAACCGGTCACCAACGGCATCGCGAACGTCGGCGAGCTCGCGGTCATCGGCGCCATCATCGCCTTCGTCTGGCAGCATCCGGTCATTTCGCTCGCGGTCGCGATCCTGCTGCTCGTGGTACTCGCCCTCACCGTGCGCCTCATCTGGCGTGCGCTGCGCGCGGTGTTCTCCGGACGCTGGATGCCGGCGTGCGGCCTCCTCCAGGAGGCACGCACGTCCGACACGTGGAAGGCTGTCGAGGACGAACGTCGGTAGGGAGTCGGGGGGCAGGGGTTTGAACGACATCGACCAACGGCACGCCGATGCTCCGGGAAAGGCTGCAACCCCGTATATTGCAGGCAGGGGATCCACCACCAGCCGGACGGTCGCGAGTGCTCGTCACTCGAGGAAAGTCCGGGCTCCAAGGACAGGCTGCCAGGTAACGCCTGGGCGCTTCATGCGGCAACGCATGGGGTGACGGAAAGTGCCGCAGAAAATACACCGCCGATGGCCGCGCAAGCGGATCAGGCAAGGGTGAAAAGGTGCGGTAAGAGCGCACCGCGCCGCTGGCAACAGCGGTGGCAGGGCAAACCCCAGCTGGAGCAAGGCCAAATAGGCAGCGAGGGTCGTCCGCCCGACAAAGACGCTGCGGGTAGGCTGCTGGAGCGCATGGGCGACCGTGCGCCTAGAGAAATGACCGTCCCGGGAGCAATCCCGGACAGGACCCGGCTTACAGGCTGGTGGTGGTTCTCCTTCTCTCGCTCGACAAAATGGCTCCGCTGCGGCGGGGCCATTTTTTGTTGGACTGCTGCACCGGCGATATGGGTAGCAGGAGAAACAGACACAGGACTGGCATACTGCTCCCCAGAAGGCGGAGTCGGACCAGCCTCCCGGCGTCAGCGATACGTATGCTGCGCGTCATCGAGCGCCACGCCATGACCGGAGGATCCTGACGACGTGACCCCGCGGTGACCTCCCCTGGCTACCCTCGCGCAACGGCCGACGCTGGCCGCACGTGCCAACCCCGCCGCAACGATGCGGCAGCCAGGAGACTATCCCGATGTCAGTCGCATCACGTGTCGCGCCGCCCGAACCCTCGCTCTCCGCTGTCGCAACGGTGCTCACCCCTGCTGAGCGTGCGCAGGTGGACGCCGCGGGCGTGGGATTGTATCGCACCCTGCATCGCGAGTCGCTCGGCGCGGTGTTCAACGACCTGCGCACGCGGCGCGTCGATGCGGTGCTCCTGTCCGTCGCGCGATGCGACGCGCACGAGACGCGGCAGATGGCCGCGATGGTGCGCGAGTTCCCGCGCATCCCGGCGCTCGCGCTGCTCGCCCCCGAGGCCTCGGGGAGCGAGCACATGCCAGGCGCGGTCCTCGCACTCGGGCAGAGCGGCGTGAGTCGCGTCATCGACGTGCGGCGCCCCGCCGGCTGGCGTGAGCTGCGATCGATCCTGCTCGCCGACCATGGCGACGCGGTGCGTCGCATGGCGCTGGCCCAGCTCTCCCTCGACCTCGCCGGGGCGCCCGCCGACTGCTGGCAGTTCATGGAGGCCATCTGGACGCTCCAGGCACCGCCGCTCACCGTGCGCGCGCTGGCACGCTCCCTTGGCGTGCTCCCGAGCACGCTCATGAGCCGGTTCGTCCGCGCGGGGCTGCCGACCCCGAAGCAGTACATCGCCTTCGCGCGACTCGTGCGCGCCGCCCGCCTCTTCGAGAACGCCGGTTATTCCATCGCCCGGGTCGCGACGCACCTCGACTACTCGTCGCCGCAGAGCTTCGGCCGGCACGTGCGCGCGCTGCTGCAGCTGACGGCCGGGGAGTTCCGCCGCCGGTACGACGGCGAGGGGATGCTGCATCGCTTTCGCGAGGAGCTCGTACTGCGGCACATCGGCGCGCTGCGGACCTTCCGTCCGATCGCCGCGATGCCCGGCTGGTTCAGCGCGCCTTCGGCGGCGCCCCGACAGTACCGGCGTGCATCGCGATCGTCGGTCGCGCCTGCGTGAGGCGCGAGCCGAGCGGCGGTGGCATGTAGGCGGGTGTGCCGGGCACGGCGTCGCTGCGCACGCTCGAGCCCTCGCTGCGCGCCACGCTGAAGCGCGCAATGGACTGCTGCAGCCGCTCGGCCAGCGCGGCCAGTTCGCGCGACGTCTGCGACACGCCATCGAGTGCCGCCGCGTGGCGCACGGCCACCTCGCTCGCCTGCTGGGCACGCACTTCCGCCTCGGTGGCCGAGTGCTGCGCGCCGGCGATCGAGGCGGCCAGCGTCGTCATCGTCTCCGACTGCTCGCGCGACACCTCGGCCGCCTCGGAGATCACCTCCGCAATGCGGCCGATGCCGTCCGACATCTCCTGCATCGCGCCGTCCGCCTCGGCGGCGACATGGCGCACGTTGCGCACCTCCTGCTCGCCCGCGGCCATCGCCTGGACCGCCTGGCCGATCTGGTCGCGGATGGTTGCGATCGTGTGATTCACGTCCTTTGCCGACCGTCCGCTCTCCTCCGCCAGCTTGCGCACCTCTTCCGCGACGACGGCGAACCCCTTGCCGTGTTCGCC
>JACDHQ010000437.1 GCA_013820975.1 Gemmatimonadaceae bacterium | reverse complement strand
CCAGGCACGCTTGTGTGGTGAAGCGTCGTGACGGCACGATGAATCCGCGCCGCAACGATCAGACGCGCAACGCCGCCCAGCGCGATGGTCACCCAGAGGAGCGCACCGATCGCGATGAGGCCAGCCATGCGATCGTAGCCTGTACCGAGAGCGGTGCCGGTGACGAGGAGCACGTCGCCCATTCGCCCCGTCTCGTCTAGGATTCGAGCGGTCGCGCGCGAACGTGTGACCTCTGTCAATGCGACGGCGCTCACCGCCACGAGAGGAGTGAGCGCTCCCGCCAGGACGACGACGCGCGCAACCGTAGCAGGCACGATCTCGAGTCCGGATCGGGCGACGCAATGCCGCCACGCGACGAGAACGCCGCCGATGACAAGCCCCGTGCCGATCATAGCGACCAGGAGCCATCCCACGAGCGCCGTTACGTACCATAGGCCATTCATAGCGACCCCTCGTCGCTTCTTTCGGCCTTCTCCATCCGCGCGATGAGCTTCTTCAGCTCGCGCAGCTCCTCGCGCGAGGCGGGGCGCGCGTCGAGCGCGCGCATGGCGAGCTCCGCCGCCGAGCCGCCGAACGCCCGGTCCATCACGCGCCTGGTGATGGCAGCCATGGTCACATTCTCATTCACCGCGGCCGCGTACACGTGCTGGCGCTCGTCAGCATCCCTGAGAACCAGCCTCTTGGCGTGCAGGTTCTGCACGAGGCGCAGGGTGGTGGTGTAGCTCGTCGCCGCTCCGTAGACGGCTTCGTGCAGCGTACGCACCGTGCTCGGGCCGTGCGACCAGAGATGACGAAGCAGCTGGAGCTCTGCGTCGGTGGGCAGCGCCTGAGGCTGGGACATGGGTCCTCCGCGTGTACGATGGGTATCGTAGTTCATGCGGAGGATGTACGACTGCCGTCGTACAGTCAAGACCCGGGTTGTCAGCGATCTGTGGCGCCCGCGTCACGGAGCACGCGGAACGCGCGCGCCTTCGTCCCTCGGCATGTTGCACCTTGCGTGCAGCTTGTAGGTGGAGCCTGTACGGTCAGTGTCCACGTTTGGAGCGAGTGGATGTTCGATTTTTTCATTCGCGCTCGGAGACATGTCGTATATTCGCGGCGCCAGTCAGGGAGGTTGCGTATGGGAAATGACCTGAATAGCCCCAAGGGAGAACTGTGGACGATTGCTCGGCTGTGGCTTCTCCTCATGCTGGTAGCAACCCTGGCAGTTGCTGCCGTAATGGTGACCGTTGTGAGAATTCCACGGGGACTGCCTGACACTCTCATTACTGTGAGCGGGGTAGGGTTCGCCCTGATGACACCCGTGTTGGCGTGGCAGTTCATTCGATATCGGCGGCAACGGCAGCTAGTGTGCTGTCCCATTAGTTGCTAGCATTACTTTTGCAGTGTATTCGGCATACCTTCTGGAGCACCTATGCCGATGGGACGCCCGACGTTCAGGATCACCTTGTCCACCGACGAGCGCGCGCAGCTGAAGACGCTCACCACGTCGCGCACATTGCCGGCGGGCCTCGTGCGCCGGGCGCGCGTGATCCTATTGTCGGCGGACGGCGAGACCAATAAGGACATCGCGGGGCGTGTCGACCTGACCCCCGCGATGGTCAGTCACTGGCGCCGTCGCTGGCGCGACCATGGCCTCGCCGGCCTCTATGACGCACCGCGCAGCGGACGCCCGCGCACGCATGATGACGACGCGGTGGCCGCGTTGCTCGACACGGTGCTTCAGGGGAAACCCGCGAATGCGACCCAGTGGAGCGTACGCCTGGCCGCCGACGCGACGGGGATCGCCAAGAGCACGGTGCAGCGCTACTTCGCGCTGTTCGGCGTGCAGCCGCATCGCACGACGACATTCAAGCTGTCGAACGATCCGTTCTTCGTCGAGAAAGTGCGCGACATCGTCGGATTGTATCTCAATCCACCCGATCACGCGCTCGTGCTCTGCGTGGACGAGAAAAGTCAGATCCAGGCCCTCGAGCGCACGCAGCCGATGTTGCCGATGGGTCTCGGGTACGTCGAGGGCGTGACACACGACTATGTGCGCCACGGCACCACAACCTTGTTCGCGGCGCTCGATGTGCGAACCGGTGACGTGATCGCGCAGTGCAAGCCGCGCCATCGGCATCAGGAGTTTCTCCAGTTTCTGCGCCACATCGACGCGAACGTGCCCGCCGAGCTCGACGTCCATCTCATCGTCGACAACTACGCCACGCACAAGCATGCCAAGGTGAAGGCATGGCTTGCCAGGCACCCGCGGTATCACCTGCACTTTACGCCGACGTACAGCAGCTGGCTCAATCAGGTTGAGCGCTGGTTCGCCCTCATCTCCGAGCGCGCAATCAAGCGGGGCTCCGACCGCACGGTGCGCGCGCTGATCCAACGCATCGAGCGCTTCGTCGCGCAGTACAACCAGACGAAGCGGCCGTTCGTCTGGACGGCCACCGCAGACTCCATCCTTCAGAAGCTCAACCGACTTCTGACAAGAATCTCTGGGACAGCACACTAGGTCGCATCACCGCCTGCCCGGCCGCGACTCTCGTGGTCGCACGCTACTCTCACAACCGCGATGAGCGCATCGCCATCCGCCACCCACGTAGCACTGCTCCGCGGCATCAACGTCGGCCGCGGCAACCGCATTGCGATGGCCGACCTGCGCGAGGCGATCGCGGCGAAGGGCTACGACGATGTGCGAACGCTGCTCGCCAGCGGCAACGTGCTCTTCCGTCCGCGAAGCGTCAGCACCGATGAATCCGCCGCCGCCATCGCTGAGGTGCTTCGATCCAGCTTCGGCATCTTCACGAGCGTGGTGGTGCTGACCGGCGAAGAGATCGCCGACGTCGTGTCCGGCAATCCGTGGAGTGAGCAGATCAGCGACGCGTCGCGGCTGCTGATCTCGATCCCGTTCATCGCCGCGGACGTTCGTCGGCTGAAGCCGCTGCTCGGAATGGACTGGGGAACGAGTCGGCTCGCGCTGGGTGACCGCGTCGCTTACCTGTGGTGTCCCGAGGGGATTCTGGCGAGCGAGCTGCCGGACGCCGTCTCCCGCGCGCTCGGCAACGCGGTGACGTCCCGCAACCTCGCGACCATGCTGAAGCTCCATTCGCTCACCTC
>JACDHQ010000436.1 GCA_013820975.1 Gemmatimonadaceae bacterium | reverse complement strand
ATCAATCGGTCCCGTCCCGCCACTCACCCGGCGATCCGCCACCGAGCAATCGGTCCCGTCCCGGCCACTCACCCGCGATCCGCCACCCGAGTTCCCTGTATGATTCCTTCCACCCGCAGCGATGCCTTGAGGTAGGTCGAAGCGAGCGACTGGATCTGCTCGCGCGTCACCGTGCGGATGCGGTCATCGTACACGGCCAGCTCCTCGAGGGCGCCGAACATCCACGCGTCCACGATGCCGGCGAGGACGGCGCCACCGCTCTGCTGGCGGATCGCATGAGTGCCGATGGCGTACTGCTGCGCGCGCGCCAGTTCCTCCTCGGTGACGAGCGAGTCGGCGAGCCGGTCGATCTCGGCCAGCAGCCCCGCGCGGGCAGCCTCCTCCTTCTCCGGTGACGTGGCGATGTACGCCCCGAAGGTGCCGGCGAGGCGGCGGTCGGTGTGGAAGAGCTGGACCGTGTAGCACAGCGACTGCTGGTCCCGCAGCACGTCGAAGAACCGGCCACCGAGCCCGCTCGCGATCCCCGACAGCAGTTGCGCGGCGAACCGGTCGTCGTCGCTCCGCGACGGCCCGGGATAGAGCAACACGAGCGCCGACTGCTTCTTGTCGCGCGACTCGGCGGCGACGGCACCGCCATTCCCCCACTCCGCCTGTGACGCCCTCCTGGCGGGAGCCGGATCGAGCAGGTCGAGCGCTTGCGCGGCGAGGTGTGCCGCCGCGTCGGGATCGACATCCCCGACGATCACGGCCACGGCGTCGCCGGTGAGCACCTGGCGGCGGTGCCACGCGCGCAAGGCATCTGCATCGATCGCCGCGAGTGACGCCTCGGTGCCGCTCGCCGGGATCCCGTAGGGATGCCCTGCGTACGCGGCACCGGTCGCGATGCGCACCGGATAGCGCGACATGTCGTCGCGCATCGCTACGATGTCGGCAATCGCGATCGACCGTTCGGTCGCCAGCTCCTTCTCGGCGATGTCCGGCCGCTGCACCACGTCGCCGAGCAGTTCGAGCGCGGCGGAGAGATGGCGTGTCGGGACGCTGACCGACCAGCCGAAGCTGTCGTTCCCTGCCCCACCGCCTACGCTTCCGCCCAGCAGTTCTGCCTCCTCCGCGATCTGGGCGGCGGTGCGTGACTCGGTCCCCTTCACGGCGAGACGCGTGAGCATCGCTGTCAGCCCTGCCTGCGGCGCGTGCTCATCCGTGGCGCCCCCCTGGAAGTACACGCCGGCGTGCGCGATGGCACTTCCCGGCTTGCGGCGCACGAGGACGGAAAGCCCGCGGGCCGTGCGATATACGCGCACCCCCGCCTCCTCGCGCTCGAACGCCGGCGGGTCCACCGGCCGCGGCGCGAGCGGCACGAGCCGCGGCGCATCAACGGGCGTCACCTGCGGTGCGTCCAACGAGTCGAGCAGCGCCCGCGCCGCCGGCGCGTCCTCCGCGAACGGCGCGGCGCTGCGCGGGCGATAGACCATCAGCGACGCGCGATCGGGCACGAGCCACTCCTCCGCCGCCGCGCGGACGTCCTCGGCCGTCGTCGCCAGCACGCGGGCAAGGAACTCGTCGCCCATCGTCCACCGTCCCAGCGACTCCCACTCGGCGAGATAATTCGCCTGCCCCTCCATGCTCTCGAAGCGGCGAAGCCATCGCGATTCGAACACCCGCTTGGCGCGCTCGAGCTCCACCGGGGTGACGGGTTCGCGCCGGATCGCGTCCACCTGCGCCCACGTCGCCCGTGCCGCATCGGCGGCGAGATCCGGCGGGCCTTCGGCATGGATCACGAACACGCCCAGGTCGGTCGGCGTGTAGTCGTACGCGGTGATCCCCTGCACGAGCGAGCGCTCCCGCACGGCACGGTAGAGGCGCGAGGCGCGCCCGCTGCCGAGCACCGCCGCGAGCAGTTCCAGCGCTGGCGTCGCGCGGTCGAGCGTGCCCGGGGTGCGCCACCCGAGCGCAAACTGCGTCTGCGCGACGTCGCCGGCGAGCTCGCGGAACCGGAAGGGCGGCATCGCAGTCTCGTCCGGGCCGACGTCGCGCACGAGCCCCGCGTCGGGGAGCGTGCCGTACCGCTGCTCGACCTCCGCGAGTGCCGCAGCGGGGTCCACGTCACCGACCACGACGAGCACCGTATTGCACGGGCGGTAGTAGCTGCGATAGAACCGGAGCACCTGTACCTGGGTGAGGCGGCGGAGTCCGGGCTCCCGCCCGATGCGCCACCGGCGCATCCGATGCCGGTCGTGCAGCAGTTCGTGCAGCGTCTCGATGGTGACAGCCCCGGGGTTGTCGGCCTTCCGCTTCGCCTCCTCGACGATCACCTCGATCTCGCGCTCCAGCTCCTCGGCGTCGATGACGGAGTTGGCGTACGCGTCGAACTGGACGTCGAGCCCCTGCACGAAGCCGCTCGACGGCAGGACCGCGTAGTAGCTCGTGTGGTCGTAGATCGTGCCGGCGTTGAGGTACCCGCCGACCGCCTTGGTCTGCCGCGCGATCTCGCCCACCCCGCGCGAGGGAGTGCCCTTGAAGTACATGTGCTCGAGCACGTGGGCGATGCCGACCACGTCGTCCGGCTCGTCGAAGTACCCGGTCCGGACGTAGGTCACGATGGCCACGACGGGCGCGGAGGGGTCACGGCGCACCAGCACGGTGAGCCCGTTCGGCAGCACGGTCCGCACGACGGACGCGCGATCAAGCGACGGGACCTTGAGCTTGCGATGGGGCACGGGTCAGTTTGTAGCGAGGCGTCGGCGCGAGATCACGACCAGCGCGATGACGAAGCAGGCGGCGCCATAGGTGACGATCCACCAGAACGGTTCCGGCGGGATCGGGCGTCCATGCGTGACCGCCGCGTAGATGTCGCGCAGCTGGTGCACCGGGGGGAAGCCGCGGATCAGGAGGCCGCGCAGGCCGGCATCGTCGCCGTAGAGGCGCCACCCGATGTCCGAGATGGCGTAGATCGCGAACAGCGACAGCCAGTCGAGCGTGAACAGCGCGGAGAGCAGGAAGCCGACGCCGCCGAGGCCGAGCCCCATCATCGCGATCACGGGGAAGTAGCCCGATCGGTAGTGCGGCTCGATCAGGGAGCCATACACGACGAGCAGCACCCCGGCGATGAGCAGCAACCCCAGCAGATG
>JACDHQ010000435.1 GCA_013820975.1 Gemmatimonadaceae bacterium | reverse complement strand
ACCGGGGAACCAGCTTGGTGGGCTACTGACCGACCGTCGCGGTATAGAAGTACGGGTACTGGCCGGCTCCGAAGTACACGACGCCATGCAGGTCCGCAGAGAAGGCGTAGAGCGACGCGGGGTCATTGTAGAAGACCATGATCGCCTCGTCCTTCACTTTCGCCTGGATCTGCGCGTAGATCTCGGCGCGGCGCTCCGGGTCCGGGGTGGCGGCGCCTTGGGCGAGCAGCTCGTCCATCTCGGCGTCGATGTAATTGTTGCGGTTGGTGCCACCGCCGGCGTTGTCGCTGTGGAAGAGGATTCGCATGCTGTTCGGATCGGTGAAGGGATCCCACCAGTTCTGCGTGTGGTGCTGGCCCGCACGGACGGCGTCGAAGTATCCGGCGCTGCTCAGGCCGTTCAGCTCGACCTCGATTCCCACCGTGGCCAAGTCCGCCTTCATGAAGTCGGCCATCTCGACGCTCTGCGCGCTGTCGGCCCGGTAGTAGTGGCCGATCACGAGACGTTGCCCATCGCGTTCGCGGATTCCGTCGCCATCCGTGTCGATCCAGCCGTCCGCCTCGAGCGTCGCGCGAGCGCCCTCTGGGTCATACGGATACATTTCGCACGTAGCGGGGTCGAAGGTAAAGGTGATCGAAGAGATCGGGCCGCAGGGCACCTCGCCGATCCCGTTCCAGATCGACACCGTCATGCCCTCCGAGTCCGAGGCGAGTTGAATGGCGCGACGGACCGCCAACTCGTCCATGGGCGGGTTCATCGCGTTCATCATCAGCGACCAACCGGACCCGGACTGCGGCACGGCCAGCGTCTGGATGCCACGTCGGCCGTCGAGGAACCCGAAGTCGATCGCGGCGACCTCCTCGATGAAGTCGGTCTCGCCCGTCTCGATGGAGGCCGTGCGCGTCGAGGGCTCGGGGATGATCTTGTAGACGAGCCGCTCGATCGCTGAGGGACCCGTCATTCCGAGGAATTCTGCGCCCCACGCGTACTCGTCGTAACGCTCGAGCACGATCTCGTCGCCCGGAGTGTAGGAGACGAAGCGGAACGGTCCCGTACCGACCAGGGCGTCCATACCCCAGGCCTCCTCGCCGGCGGCCGCATACGCGGTGGGCGAGATGATACCGAGGTTGGGCTTCGAGGCGCTGTCGAGGAACGGCGCGAAGGACCGGCTGAACACGATCTTGACTTCGTGCTCGCCCAAGATCTCGGAGCGCTCGTACGGACCGATCAGGCTCACGGCCGTCTGGGCCTTCATCTCCGGATCGACGATGCGGTCGAAGGTGAACTTTACCGCCTCGGCGGTGAAGGGCGTGCCGTCGTGGAAGGTGACGTCGTCGCGTAGCTGGAACGTGTACTCGGTCGCGTCATCGTTGACGGACCAGCTCGTGGCGAGTGCACCCTCGAACACGCCGGCGGTCGGTTGCCACACGAGCGGCTCCACGACGTGGAGCGTCACGCGCCCGACACGGGTGAACGTGGTGAGGTTCGGATCGACCTGGTCGAAGTTGCCGCCCATGCCGTAGGTGATCGTCTGGGCAATCGCGCTGCCCACGAGCAGCGCCGCGAGCGCGACGGCGAAGAAAGATCTGCGGAAGCGAGTCATGGATTCTCCTAAATGGGAGCGATGCGCGCCAACGGTGACGCGCTCTGGCTTGCCGTGCGGTTCGGGATCGGCTCCACACTCCCTTCTAGCCGGCAGAAAACCGAAATGATGTTGCGGCAATATATGCAGCCGAATCTGCCGTGTCAAGACGCGGGTTCGGGCGGCCGAGGGATTGGGAGCGGGGCAGGATCGACTCGCCACCCCGGCTTGGGATCACGCCGCGCGCTCGATTGGTCATGCTACAGTTTCCGAAAAGTGCTTTCGGTACACGATCCATCGCTCATGCGCATGGCAAGGAGGCCGCTTCATGATCGAAGGTGCATCGAACGTCGACATGGACGAGAAGTACCGTCTCCAGATCTTGTCGAGAGCCATTTTGGTCCTCTTCGCCTTTTCGGCGAGGCAGCCGGAACGGACACTCGACGCGCTCGCACATGGACTCGACATCAACAAGACGTCGCTGCTCCGCATCCTCCGTACGCTGGAGATGGAACGCTTCGTCCTCCGCGACGGTGAGCACTACCGCCTGGGACCGCGCGTACTCGATCTTGGAAGCGTGTTCTTGTCGACGTTGTCGGTGCACGACGCTGCTCTGCCCGAGATGGCGCACCTGGCGGCCTCGTGCGGGCAGACCGTCTCCCTCGCGATCCTCGACGAGTTCGAGGTCGTGTACATTGGCATCGAACACGCACAGCGGGAGGTCGGAATTCAGGGTGAGGTCGGCGGGCGCCATCCGGCTCATGCGACCGGCCTCGGCAAGGTGATGCTGGCTGACCTAGAGCCCGAGCGATTGGACGCGCTGCTCATCGGTCGTGACCTGCGGCGTCTGACCCACCGCACGATCGTCGATCCGGACGTGCTTCGAGAGCGTCTCATCGCCGTGCGACGTGATGGGTACGCCCTCGACGACGAGGAGCGGGCGATCGGGATTCGCTGCCTCGCGGCGCCGATCCGAAACCACGATGGCCGCGTGACCGCCGCGCTCAGCCTGGCCGGCCCGATCTTCCATATGCTCGACGAGACGCTACCGTTCGTGCGGTCGTCGATGCTCGAGGCGGTGGAGCGTATCTCGTCGAAGCTCGGCTACAACCCCGGCCTCGTGACGACGCGTCCTTCGGATGAGGCCGTACCGGCCTGAGCAGGTCCTGCACCACCAGGCGACCTCCTGGCCGATCCTGCCCAGCCCGACGATGGCCAGCGTCTCTCCCGCCAGCTCCTCGGTACGGAAGCGTGCCCAGTGCCGGTCGCGCTGCTGCTGACGAGGCGTCGGATAGTTCTCGTTGTGCGGCGGTGGTCGCGGGCGCCAACGTTGCACTACTGCGGCCCGCCTCGTTTAGAATGAAACCGCGTTGCAAAATGGTACGTCGCCCATGCGGGAGGGTCAAGGAAGCGAGGCAGGTATGGCTACCCGATTCGAAGCCCTCACGTGGAACCCGATCACGCTCAGTGAACTCGCTACAGCCCCGGAGATCCGACTCCTCGCCTCTGTGGTCGGTGACGGCGATCCCACGGCGAAGCTGCGCGCC
>JACDHQ010000434.1 GCA_013820975.1 Gemmatimonadaceae bacterium | reverse complement strand
AGCATGCGCTGCGACCCCGCCTCGGGGAGCCTGCCCCGCCGGAACACCCCGCTCGACAGGATCGTCGGGTCGAGCGGGGTCATCGTGATGACGGCGAACAGGAATCCGCCGGTGGCGACGAGCGCGCCCCTCGCCCACTCCGGGTTCACGAAGGGCGCGCGCTCCCACACCCACACCAGCAGGGCGACGCCGATCGCAACGTCCAGCAATGCCCCGGTCACGAGGAGCCACTTGACGCCGAGCAGTGGCATCAGCAGCAGCCCGGCCAGCCCGACCCCGATGATCGAACCCAGGGTGTTGATGCTGTACACACGTCCGATCGCGCGCTCCCCGGCCCCCGTGACGTACAGGGTGCGCGTGATCAGCGGCAGCGTCATGCCGGCGCAGATCGTCGCCGGGAACATCACCAGGACACACAGCAGGTAGCGCGCGATCGAGAACAGCCGGTAGCCCCCCTCCGTCGAGCCGACGGCGTCCATCAAGCCGGAGGTCCAGCCGAAGGTCCACATGTAGACCGGAAGCGTCGCGACGGCGAGTGCTCCCATCGCCACCTGCACCACGCCGAGCGCACGCACCGGCGACGCGAACCGGTCGGCGTACCGCCGAATGAAGAGCGCACCCAGCGCGAGGCCGAGGATGAAGGTGGACAGCATGAGCTCGAAGGAGTGCGTCGCACTGCCCAGCACGAGCGACAGCATCCGGATCCACGCGATCTCGTAGGTGAACGACGCCACGGCCGTCCCGAAGGCCACCGCCAGCAGCAGGCGCACGGGTGTCACGGCCGGCTCGCTCCATCCCCGATCGGTTCCTGCCGGCGCCGTCCCGCTGGATGTCGCCTCGACCGCGGGCACCGGCGCGGGACGATCCTCCCACCCGAATACCCGGCTGCCCCCATACACGACGAATGCAACGAGGAAGTTGAGCGCCGCCGCCGTCTGCAGCGTGCCTTCGAGGCCTCCCCACGCAATGAGGACGAATCCCGCGAGCAGCACTCCGACCGCTGCGCCCAGGCTATTGGCGAAGTACATCAGCGACAGCGTCCGGCCCGGTGCAGAAGGCGCCATCCGCAGCGCCCCAGCCGTCATCAACGGAAAGGTCGTCCCGAGCAGGATGGACTGCGGCAGGATGAGCAAGCCGGCGATCGTCCACTTGGCGAACGTGAGTCCCGGGCCGCCGGCAAGGGCGGGAAACAGGTGGTCGTACGCCAGGCCGCTGACGCCCGAGAACACTCCGTGAAACGCGATGCCAAGCACACCCGCCAGCAGCTCGACCACCGCATACAACCGGAGCGGGTAGCGAAAATGTGTGGAGCGTTCCCCCGCCGCCCATGCGCCGAGCGACATCCCACCGAGGAAGATCACCAGCACGATGATCTGGGCGTAGGCGCTGTGCCCGACGAACAGGCCCAGGTACCGGGCCCAGATCGACTCGTAGATCAGGCCGGCGGCGCCCGAGAGGATGAACGCGATGATCAGTAGCGGCACGGGCACGCAGAAACGGGAGAAGTCGGCGCGGGGCGATTTGGTCAGGCGGGCCGGCGACATGAGAGGCGGGAGGCCACGGGAAAGCGTCCACCAATGACGCGCGAGCCCCTCATCGGTGACGTGACTGCTCCCGCCCTGTCATGATTCTCGCAACCAGGTCATTATTCGCGTGGGCGGCACTCCTGCCCGCGGTTCCCGCCACCGGCAGTCGCAGCCAACCAGCCAGGGGTCGTACATGCAGGCGTACCTGAACGGGCAGTATCTCGACAAGTCCTCCGCCATGATCTCCGTCGATGACCGCGGATTCGTCTTCGGCGATGGCATCTATGAGGTGTACCGCGCCGTGGATGGCGAGCTCTTCGAGGGCGCACGGCATTACCAGCGCCTGCTCGAGGGGGTCGATGCGCTGCGCATCGAGCGCCCGCGCGAGGCGGGAGAGGGGCAGCTGCTCGCGATCGCCTCCCGGCTGCTGCGGGAGAACGGTCACGACACCGGCCATGCGACGGTTTACGTCGAGATCACCCGCGGTGCCGCACCGCGTGCGCACGTATTTCCCGCCGCGGACACCGCGCCGACGGTGTTCGTCACGACCTATCCGTTCAAGGATGCTGCCGCCGTGCGCGCGGAAGGTGCACGGGCGATCACGCAGCCCGACGTGCGCTGGCTCCGCTGCAACATCAAGACGGTGCAGCTGCTCCCCAACGTGCTGGCCAAGCAGGCGGCCGCCGAGGCCGGGGCCTTCGAGGCGATCCTCATTCGCGACGACGGCACCGTCACCGAGGGGACGCATTCCAATCTCTTCGCCGTGCTCGACGGCGAGGTGCGGACGCATCCGGCAACGAACCTCATCCTGCCGGGCATCACGCGCGCGGTGATCCTCGAGATCGCCGCGGAACTCGGCCTCACGGTCCGCGAGGTCGCGATCACCGAGGGAGACCTCGGCGGATGCGATGAGCTGTTCCTCACCGGGACGACGACCGACGTGATGCCGGTGACATCGCTCGACGGCCGCCTCGTGGGAACCGGCCAGCCGGGACCGATCGCCACGCAACTCTACGAGGCGCTGTCGTCACGGATGGAATCGCTGCGCACCGTGGCGCGCTGACCGAGGCGACCCCTCCTCGCCTACCCGTCCGTCGAAATCGCCGACTGCAGCAGTTCCCACACGCGGGCAACATGCTCGCGTTCCGTTCTCAGGTTGCCGATCGCGAGCCGCAGCACGTAGCGGTCGCCGAGCCGGGTGTGGGACAGGAATGCCTCGCCCGTCGCGTTGACGGCATCCATGACGGCGGCGTTGATGCACGCAAGCGACTGCTCGTCGTGGCCCGCCGGTGCGTAGCGGAAGCAGACGAGTGAGAGGGGGACGGGCGCAACCACCTCCCAATCCGGCCCGGCGGCAACCCACTGCGCGAACTCCTGCGCGAGCGCGCAGTGGTGCCTGATGCGTGATGCCATCCCCTCGGTGCCGAAGGCGCGCAGCACCATCCACAGCTTGAGCGCGCGGAAGCGACGCCCGAGCTGCACGCCGTAGTCCATCAGGTTCGCGGCGTCGCCATCCTCGCTCGTCGTGAGGTACTCGGGCACGAGCGAGAACGCCCGGCGCAGCACCTCGGGGCGCCGCGTGTAGAGTGCGGAGCAGTCCACCGGCGTG
>JACDHQ010000433.1 GCA_013820975.1 Gemmatimonadaceae bacterium | reverse complement strand
CCGCGCGGCACCCCCTTGATCGCGAGAAGCGCCTCGGCAGAGACAGGCTGCTGCTTTGCGATCGCGAACAGCTGCTCGTTGCCGATCACCCGGAACGTCGCGCGGTCCTGCGCGCCCGCGATCGCATCGCGAAACGGGACGAGCTCACGAAGCACGCCGAGCTCGCGGCGGGTGAGGTCGCGCGCACCCTTCAGCTTCAGGAAGGAGAGGCCCGGGTCGTCGGGCGCCCACTGGATATCCTCGAGGCGCGCAAACTCCTCTTCGGCCCATGCCACGCGGCCGAGGCGCTCGAGCTCCCCGCGCAGGTGGTCGCGGAGCTCGAGCAGGTACAGCGTATCCTGCGCGGCGTACTGCAGCATGTCGCGGGTCAGGGGACGCATCGACCAGTCGGCCCGCTGGTGCTTCTTGTCGAGCTTCACGCCGAAGTACTTCTCGAGCAAGGCGGCCAGGCCGAATGCCTTGAAGCCGAGCAACTGCGCCGCGATGCGGGTATCGAAGACCCGACGCACCTTCCAGCCGTAATCCTGCCGCAGCAGCCGGAGGTCGTAGTCGGCGTCGTGGAAGACGACCTCCACCGCCGGCGACTCGATCAGGCGCCCCAGCCCGTCCGGCGTGCCGATCGGGAGGGGGTCGATGACCGCGGACCGGTCGCGGGTGGACAGCTGGAGGAGGTAGATGCGATCGATGAAGCGGTGGTAGCTTGCTCCTTCGGTGTCGATGGCGATTTCACGGACCCCGGAGACATCGTCGAGGAACCGATCGACCTGCTCCGGCGTGTCGAGATAGATGGCGTCGTGGACGGGCGGAGTGGCTGCCACTCAGAAGGCCTCTTTGAGACGGTGAATCAGTGCTCGTAATGTAACGCCGCCCCGGGTTTCCCCGGACGACGGCACTTCCCTTTCCCGCCGCACCAGGATGAGTGATCCGAACGTCCCGCCAGGTCGCGTGACCCCGCCGATCGACCTCGGCGACACTGCGCGAGCCGACCAGGCGTCGAACCTCGCCGTCACCGCCGAGCATGCGGCCGCCGTGACCTTCCACCGCGAGCGGCGGCGGCGCTCGGTCGGGTGGCAGAGCCGTGACGTGCTGCGGGCGACGGCGCTGGTGCTCGCGCTCTACTACGGAGTGCGACTGCTCTGGGTCATTCACTCGCTGGTGCTGACCGTCTTCCTCGCGGTGCTGTTCGGGCTCGCCGTCTCGTCCGGGGTGGACCGGCTGTCGTCGCTCCGGGTCGGACGCGTGCGGATTCCGCGCGGCGTATCGGCCGCCCTCATCGTGCTGAGCTTCTTCGGCCTGCTGAGCGGCTTCGGGGCATGGATGGCGCCGACCCTGCGCGAGCAGGGTGCGGAGCTGAGGGTCCGGCTGCCGCAGGCGGTCGATCGGGTGGAGGATTGGTTAGGCCGACGCCAGGGAGGGTTCCTCGGGCTCGTGCTGGGCGATCAGGGCCCGCCGGCACCGGCGGCGCCTGGGGCGCCTGGGGCGCCTGCGACCCCGCAACAACCGCCGGTGGCAGCGCAACCGCAGGGGCCCCCACGGACCGACAATGCCACCCCCCCAAGTGCATCCGAGACGTTGAGCTCGCGTATCGGGGGTCAGTTGAGCGGGGCGTCGCGCTACCTGTTCCCCTTCCTGTCGAGCACGCTCGCGGTCATCACCGGCTTCTTCATCGTCGTGTTCGTGAGCATCTACATCGCCGCCGATCCGAAGCTGTACCGCGCGGGATTGATGCACCTCTTTCCGAAGAAGGCACGCAGCAGAGCGGGTGAGGTGCTTACAGCTATCGCGACGGTGTTGCGAAAGTGGCTCGTCACTCAGCTGATAGCGATGCTGGTGATCGGGGTTGTGTCGACCATCGCGCTCTCGATGCTGAACGTGAAGGCCGCGCTCGCACTGGGGGTACTTGCCGGGTTGCTCGAGTTCGTCCCGACGATCGGCCCCATTCTCAGTGCCGTTCCTGCAATCGCGATGGCGTTCCTCGACTCGCCGGAAAAGGCGCTCTCGGTGACGATCGTGTACATCGCGATCCAGTTCGCAGAGAACCAGTTGCTCATTCCCCTGCTGATGAAGGGAGGGCTGGACCTGCCACCCGCGGTCACGATCCTGGCGCAGGCGCTCTTTACGCTGCTCTTCGGCTTCCTGGGGCTGATGGTGGCCGTCCCGGCGATGGCGGCGACGATGGTCGCGGTGAAGATGCTCTACGTGAACGACGTCGTCGGCGACGACATCGCCGTGACGATGGACGCCGCGGAGGACGACGACTGAACGGGCCCTCGCCGGTCGTGCGGCGCTTCCCGGGGCTCGCGGCGCTGCCGCGGGCCTCGTTCGTCGAGGGGCCAACGCCGGTCGAGCAAAGCTCCGCCGCACCCGGCCTCTGGGTGAAGCGCGACGACCTGTCCTCGAAGACGTTCGGGGGCAACAAGGTGCGGGCGCTCGACTTCCTGCTGGGCGGCATTGCGATGGGTGAGCGCATCGTGACCGTCGGCGCACGCGGATCGACCCATGCGCTCGCGACCGCCCTCCATGCGAGCACCCTCGGGGCCACGACAACGGTGTTCCGCTGGCCCCAGGAACTGAACGAGGCGGCCCGGCGCGTCGACCGGCGGCTGCGCGAAACGGCAGCCGTGCACGACGCATCCACCCCGCTGACGGCGATGTTGCGGGCGCTCGCCTACCGGGCGAGTCATCAGGTGCGGTGGATCCCGGCGGGCGGGACGTCCCCCCTCGGGATCATCGGCCACGTGGACGCCGCCCTCGAGCTTGCTGGCCAGGTCGGCGCGGGTGCGATGCCGACCCCGGCGCGCGTCGTCCTCCCGCTGGGCACCGGTGGCACCGCGGCGGGGCTCGTCATCGGATTCGCCCTCGCCGGCCTCGACGCAGAAATCGTCGGGGTACAGGTCGTGCCTCGCATCGTCGCCAATCGCTGGCGAGTAGGACGCTTGGTGGCGCGGACCTGCCGGTTCATGACTGAAGTATCAGGGGAGCCGATTCGCCCCCCAGACCTGGGCCGGTTCAGCATCGAGCGCGCGTACTACGGCGGGGCCTACGGCCGGGAGACGCCGGCTGGCCGCGATGCGGACGCATGCTACCGCGCCGCGCACCCTGGTGCGATGCTGGATGCGACGTACACCGCCAAGGCC
>JACDHQ010000432.1 GCA_013820975.1 Gemmatimonadaceae bacterium | reverse complement strand
CTCGGGCCCACGGCGACGATGAGTCCATCGCGTACGACAACGGTGCCGCGCGCGATCTCGGCCCCGGCGACGGGGACGACGCGCGCATTGGTGATCGCGTAGACGCTGGGGCGGACGGGCGTGACGCCGGGGCGCCCGATCTGCGCGGCGAGCGGTGACGCGAGAGGGGATGCCAGTGCGACGAGCGCGCCGGCCGTGCAGAGCACACGGCTGGCAGCCGGCCCCGGACTGGGGAGGCGGAAGTGCATGCCTGATACTCCTGGACTTCGGTGGAGGCGGCGGAGATGGGCAGCGGGCTGCCCGGTGGGAACGATGAAGGGGATACGCACGAGTCCCCTGAAACGCTAGGGCCCCCGGGCGTCGCCTGGCATGCACTGCTCGGAAGTGTCAGGAGGCGGTAGCCGACACGGAGCGGCGGTGCGGCAACGATGCTTGAGAATCGATTGGGAGGGATAGTCCAGCCCGCGCTCGATTCTCGAGAATCGGTGATGCGACGCTGCTCGGTACAACGAAGAAGGCGAGCCTTTGTGGGCTCGCCTTCGTCGTCACATCGGACTTCGGGATCGTTACGGCGTGATCGTAGTATCGGTCCGCATGGTATCGGTGGTCCAACCCGTATCCATGCGCATGCCGGTATCCATCGGCATCGGGGCCGCGGCCGGCGGGACCGTCACGGTCGCCGTGTCGCCAAGGTCAGTGTCGTCGCCGCCAGCACAAGCGCCGAGGGCCACGATTGCGGAAAACGACAGAACGGAAACAAGCTTCGAACGGAACATGACTTCCTCCTCACAGAGTTCGGACGCTGCCGTGGCGGCAAACAGTGACGCCAGGGCTGGGGGGCGCAGCAGCATCTCCAGGTGAGCGTCACGGGTGCAATGCCCGGGCCAGCGTTGCGGAAGACCCCGCCATGGGTGCGGAGGGTCGTTCGGCGCCGCGGGGACGCTTACATTGCAGCACGCCAAATGGGCCCGGCCTCCCGTCCGGAATGGAGTGCGCGCCGCCCCGTCACGCTGTTCCCCGTTGGTACTCATGAGCGCCAAGCGCACCCTGGAATCGCTCCCCCGCGGGAGCTCCGTGGCCAATGGCTCGGAAGCTGGAGGCACGGCCCAGCCCATCCGCCGAACCGGCGGTCCCCAGCTCGTCGCGACCTCGCTGCTCGCGCCAGGCAGCCACGTCGAGCGGAACCCCGGCACTCCCCTCGACCTCGACGTCGTCCGCGCCATCCGGGTGAATCGGAGCGCCGTCGAGCGTCGCGCCGCCACCATTCCGTCCCGCCGGACAGTGAAGAAGGACTGGCAGGCCGCGTGGCTGCTCCGGGCGATCACGCTGATGGACCTCACGACGCTGTCGGGGGATGACACGCCCGGGTTCGTGCGGCGGCTCTGCCAGAAGGCCAGGAATCCGGTTCGTCGCGACATACTGGCGGCACTAGGGGCGCAGGATCTGGACATCAAGACGGGTGCAGTGTGCGTCTACCACGCGATGGTCCCGACGGCAGTAGATGCGCTCGAAGGCTCCGGAATTCCCGTCGCCGCCGTGAGCACCGGATTCCCCGCAGGGCTCAGCCCCTTCGAGCAGCGGGTCGAGGAGATTCGCCAATCGGTCGCCGCCGGGGCGAAGGAGATCGACATCGTCATCACGCGCGGCCACGTGCTCACCGGCAACTGGCAGGCGCTCTACGATGAGGTGAAGGCCTTCCGCCAGGCCTGCGGCGATGCCCACATGAAGTCGATCCTCGCCACCGGCGAACTCGCGACGCTCACCAACGTGGCGCGGGCGAGCATGGTCGCCATGCAGGCGGGCTCCGACTTCATCAAGACGAGCACGGGCAAGGAACCGGTCAACGCGACGCTCCCGTTCGGGCTCGTGATGACGCGCATGATCCGCGAGTACGGCGAGCAGACGGGCCACGTCGTCGGCTTCAAGCCGGCCGGCGGCATCCGCACCGCCAGGCAGGCGCTCGATTTCATGACCCTGATGAAGGAGGAGCTCGGCAACCGCTGGCTCCAGCCCGACCTCTTCCGCTTTGGCGCCTCGGCGCTGCTGACCGACGTCGAGCGCCAGCTCGAGCACTTCGTGACCGGCCGCTACGCCGCTGCCCATCGCCACCCGATGATCTGATGACCACAGTCGCTGAAATCTTCGAGACGATGGAGTGGGGGCCGGCCCCCGAGAGCGACAAGCCGGTCCTCGAGTGGATCGCGCGCTCCAGCGGCGAGTTCGGCCACTACATCGGCGGCCAGTGGACCGAGCCGAAGGAGAAGTTGCTCTTCGACGTGATGAACCCGGCGACGACGAAACGCCTCGCGCGCGTCTCGCAGGGCACGTCGGACGACGTGGATGCCGCGGTCGCCGCCGCGCGCGATGCGCTCCCCGCGTGGCAGGCGCTCACGCCGCACCAGCGGGCACGCCACCTCTATGCACTCGCGCGCAGCGTGCAGCGCAACGCGCGGCTCCTCGCGGTGCTCGAGTCGCTCGACAACGGCAAGTCGATCCGCGAGACCCGCGACATCGACATCCCGCTCGTCGCGCGCCACTTCTATCATCACGCCGGCTGGGCACAGCTGCTCGAGACGGAGTTCGCGGGCTACGAGGCAGCGGGCGTGGTGGGGCAGATCATCCCCTGGAACTTCCCGCTGCTCATGCTGTCGTGGAAGGTCGCACCCGCGCTCGCCGCCGGCTGCACGGTGGTGCTCAAGCCGGCGGAGTTCACGCCGATGACGGCGCTCCTCTTCGCCGAGCTGGCACACGATGCCGGGCTGCCGCCGGGGGTGCTCAACATCGTGACCGGCGACGGCGACACGGGGAAGGCGCTCGTCGCCCATCCTGACGTCAATAAAATCGCATTCACCGGCAGCACCGAAGTCGGCAAGGCGATCCGCCGCGCCGTCGCCGGCACCGGCAAGAAGCTCTCGCTGGAGCTCGGCGGCAAGTCGCCCTTCATCGTCTTCGACGACGCGGATCTCGACTCGGTCGTCGAGGGCGTCGTCGATGCGATCTGGTTCAACCAGGGGCAGGTCTGCTGTGCCGGCTCGCGGCTGCTCGTGCAGGAAGGCATCTCCGAGCGGCTGCTGACGAAGCTGAAGGCGCGGATGGAGAAGCTTCGCGTCGGTTCGCCGCTCGACAAGGCGGTGGACATGGG
>JACDHQ010000431.1 GCA_013820975.1 Gemmatimonadaceae bacterium | reverse complement strand
AGGTTCAGCGCGTCGCGCGCCCCGAGCTCAAGCATCAGGCGCGCGAGCTCCGGCAGTGTCATGCCCTCGCTGTAGCCTTCCTGCCGGCCATCGACGACGACGAGCACGAGACGGCGTCCTCCATCCCCGATTCCCACCGCCGTCCGGGGGTGCCGCACGCGGCCAAGCGACTGTGTGTGCGCCGAGTCGAGCGCGGGGGCGATTGCAGAGTCGACTGCGAGCATCGGGAATCCACCGACCGCATCGTGCGGATGGAAGGGCAGGAGCGACGTCGATACCGTGACGCGCTCGCCGGCGCGACGTGAGCGCACCCACTCCTGCACCGCAGGCGGAGCCATGCGTCCTGCGACGAGCACGTGACCGCCCGGCGGAATGGACGCACGCACTGTCCCGGGGAGCACGGTGCGCACGGTGCCGTCGGCGCCGATGACCACCTGCGCGATGCCGATGCCGGTGTCGGCCACCGCACCCCACCGGTGGTCGAATGCGCCGAGCTGCGTGAGGGGCGTGTGGTTCCACTCGGTGACGGAAGCCGTCGCTGCACCGGCCCTGGCGGTGCCCGTAGCGTAGAGGCGGAGGAATCGCGCGCGGCCGGTGCTGTCGATCACGAATGCGGGGCGCGCCATCGGCCCGCTGATGACGCGGCCGTCGTCGACGTGGGCGCCGGTGGGCACCCCCGCGGGCGCGAAGAGGAAGAAGTCGGCGTTCACCGCCGCCACCGTATCGCCGCTGACCGCGCGGGCGAGCATCGCCGAGGTGAGCGCGCGCCCGATGGCGACCGTGTCGGGCTTGAGCGCCGCGGGTGTCCAGCAGGCGGCGCGGTCGACCTCGAGCGCGTGCATCGCGAACGGGCCCGAAACGCGGTAGTAGAAGCGATGCACGACGCCGGGGGCGATGACCGCCTCGCGGACCGTGTCGGCGGCAAGGGTCGGCCGCTGGAGCGGCGCAAGGGGCGTGGCTCCCTCGCTGACCGACACGCCGGCGTCCGCACCCGCATCCGCGCCGGCGGGGGGCAAGGACGTGCGCGCGGAGCAAGCGGCGGCGAGCAAGAGGAGGGTGAGCGCGCTGGCGGCGGTGAACATCGGCTGGCGGAATGGGAGGGCAGCGGTCATCGGACCTGGTAGTGGTGGGGACGGTCTCAACGTTCAGCGCTGGGGCGCGACGAGGCAAGCCATCGAGCTGGCGTCCAGCTCAAACTGGCTGCACTATCTCGTTGTCGGTGAGATACGAGGCGGCCCCGGCCGCGCCGGGCGCCGAGGACGCGACGGTTCGCGGCGATCCTGTCCGGTGGTGGTCTACCGTCTCTTGGAGCCCGGGGCGCGAGGCGAAGACCTTGGTCCTTCCGCCCGACAGGGCTGGTCCGGCGATACAGGCAGGGGCTGACCGCGAGTCCCGCGCCTGCATTGACGGAGAAGGGAAGGACCGTGGTACGTCACCTTGACTGCCGCAATCCCGGGCAATCCGCAGTTCGTCCCTGCTCAGGCACGGGTCGTCCCCAACCGCTGGCCCGGCGGCGCCTCGCCTCGTATATGCACTCCGTGGAGCGCACCGGAGACAGTTTCCCGTATCACGAGCAGCAGTGGCGAGAGGCCGACGATGACAATGCACCGTGACGAAGCGACGGGGAGGTGGCGCGGCGTATCCCGCCGGCCGGTCGTCCTGTGGATTGCCGGTGTGCTGCTGAGCGTGGCGGCACTGGCGCTGTTTGGTGCCTGGCGCGTGGCGGTGGCGCGCACCAGTGAGGAAGTGCCGATCCGTCGGGGAATGCAGGGGACCGCCATGGCGATCGCCGGGTTCATCGAACGGTGGATGGCGGAGCGTCATGCCGACGCAGCGTTTCTCGGTGCGCGGGACGACGCCGCCACGCTCACCGCCATGGTCGGGACGCCGCCCTACGAGGCCGGGTGGATCTTGCGTCCTGCGACGCGCACGGTGGTTGAATCGGGAACGGGCGCGATGCCCACCGATGTGGAGTGGGCCGCCCTCGTTGCGATCGAGGAGGTGAACGATCCGATTGGCGTCAGCGTCTTCGACCCGGGCGGCGAAGTCGGGCGCGTGCTGGTCATCAGGAAGGTTCGGACACCTGGCGACTACCTGATCCTGCGGGCCGACATGGGACCAGCCCTGCGCCCCTACATGGAATCGCTGAAGGCGCTCACCGTCACCGGGCGCTCCTTCGTCGCCAGCCGGTCTGGCGATGCCGTCACGGTGCTCGAGGTGGACTACAGCGGGGACCAGCTCATGCACCAGGTCCGCCTCGACGAGTCGCCTCCCGCTGTCCGGGCCGCCGTTCAGAACACGGACCCACCGCCCGTGGCAAGGGATTTTCGCGGGGTGCCCGCGTATGTGATGACCCGGTATATCCCGTCGCTGGGTTGGGCGGTGATCCGCCAGGTCGACGAAGCCGAGGTCCTCGCACGGGTCCGCCGACGCGCGCTCGTCGAACTGGGACTCGCCGCGGCACTGCTGCTGGGAGCGGGATGGATCGTCCTCGCGCACCGCCGCGCCCTTCGCATCCGCATGCTCGACGCCGACCTTGCACGGGCGCAGCTGGGCGCGCTCCGATCGCAGCTGCAGCCGCACTTTCTCTTCAACGTGCTGAACAATGTCGGTGAGCTGATGCACACGAACGTCGCCGGGGCCGAGGCGATGCTGCATCGGCTGTCCCACCTGCTCCGCTTCAGCCTGTCGACCCGCAATGCGGCCACGGTGCCGCTGTGGCTCGACCTCGACGTGCTGCGAGCCTACGTCGACATCGAGCGGGTGCGCTGCGGCGACCGGGTCATGTTCGAGTACGATGTCGATGGTGCGCCGTCCGAAGTGATGGTGCCGCCGCTGCTGCTCCAGCCGCTTGTGGAGAATGCGCTGATGCACGGCTTGGCCAACGCCTCGGCGAATGGCCATATCCTCATCGGGGCCGCCGCCGTGCGTGGTCGGTTGTCGCTCGTCGTGCAGGACAACGGGATCGGGTTCGCCGGCGCGGACGCGGGCGGACGCCCCGGGCACGGCATCGGGCTTGGCAGTACGCGCCAGCGCCTCGCGCACCTGTATGGGCGTGACCATTCCCTCGTGGTGCACAGCACGCCGTCGGCCGGAACCCGCATCACCATCGACATTCCGCTGACAATCGGGAGCGAGACGCCCC
>JACDHQ010000430.1 GCA_013820975.1 Gemmatimonadaceae bacterium | reverse complement strand
GTTCAGGTCAACTGCGCCGATGCGCAGCGCCTGCTGGATCACGTGCGCGGTGGAGTCGACGGCGGCGCCCCATGCGATGACGAGCGCCTGGCCAGCGCTGAGCGGCGAGAGCACGCGGTTCGTGTCCAGCAGCGTCGCCGAATCGCCCGCGCCGCCACCGCGGCTCGCGACGGGCGGTATCCCCGGCGTCAGCGCGGCGCGGAGCAGCTCGATCCCGAACCGCTCATACGTGAGGATTCCGGAGCTGTCGGTGCTCACGGCGCCACTCGCGATGCTGTCGATGCTCCCTGCCGCCGACCGCGCCGCCTCGCTCCTGCGCACCTCCTCGGCCGACGGGCCGAAGGGTTCAGATTCGGGGAGCACCGGGTTCCAGTGCACCGTGTCGCCGGCGCCGACAGTGATGGTGGTATCGCGCAGGACGCGCCCGATGCGCCGGGCGACGAGCCGGTAGCTGCCGGGACGGAATCCGGAGATCGTGTAATGGCCGGCTGCGTCGCTCCTGGCTCCAGCCACGTCGGCCACCGCAATAATCGCCGAGGCCAACGGCTCGCCGTCCGGGCTTCGCAGGATGCCGGTGACGACCTGGGCGGAGAGTGCGGAGGGGGGGAGCGTGAGCATCGCCGCCATCGCGGCGACAGTGAAGCCAGTGCCGAGTGACAGTGCCATATGGTGACAACGCTTCAGGAGCCCGGATCGGTCACTTTCATTGCTTGCGACAGCTGGCAGGCATACAGCGGCAGGTGAGGCACACAGCAGTACGGAGTACTGCAGTAGGCGGTAGGAAGACCAACGGGCTGGTCACCACAATGCACGGAAACAATCATCTCGGGGACGGACACTACAGTACGGGGTATCGGGTACCGGGTACCGGGTATACGCTACGTGGTGCCATGGTCGGACCGCGGAAACCGGCGCGACACGCGGTCCGTCGCGACGGCCAGCTCGCGAGCGCGCTGCCAGACCTGGAGACGGCGGAAGTCATGCATTGCAGAATGATGCGACGGCTCCGTCGTGCCCGAGCCACCATTCCACTGCCTGCAGTTCCTGACCGCTGCATGGTAGCGGGCACTCGGTACGTGTTACTGCGTACTCGGTACAGGTGTGTCTATCCCCGAGAGCATTCCAGACACGCATTGTGATGGGTAGCCCGTCGGTCTGGCTTCTCCGTACTGCAGTACCCGGTACTGCAGTGTGCACCGATCCGCCTGCACCAGCTGATCGGCCAACAGCAGGTGGCGGTGATCGATGTCAATTCCGCTGGCAGCTGGGCCGAGGCGCATGTGCCCGGCGCGGTGAATCTCGATCCCTCCGGCTACGCTGCGTGGCTGTCCGGCAAGCTGCCGACTGAGGGTGGATGACGAGCGGCGGCCTCACCGCCACAACATCAGCGGCAGCAGCCCCCACCACGCCAGCACGAGACACCATTGCAGCGCCGCCGACAGCGCCAGGGCGTCGAGCTTCGCGCCCCCCGTCGCCAGGCCGAGCCGCACGCGCTGGACCAATGACGCCGCGATGGCCAGGGGGAGGAGCGCGGTGACGAATCCCACCGCGACGTTCGCCACCGTCGGGTCGCCGATCGCGAGGAACGGATACGCCAGGTAGAGCAGCGGGACCAGTACCAGCACCAGCATCCCCCCCGCCGACCAGCGAAGCGGCTCTGCGTGCAGCCGCTGCCGGCGCCAGGCGAGCACCGTGCGCGCCAAACCCACGAGCAGCAGATGGAGCAGCGCCAGTACCCCGGCCGCGGCGCTGAGCCACAACGCCACCACCCGCCAGCAAGGCACCTGCTCGAGTGTCCGCAGGCCGTCGCTCACGATCGGCACGCCGTCGCGCGACCGCGTCAGAACGTGCGTCGCTTCGCGCCGTCCCTCCAGGCGGAACAGCGACTCGCCAACCGGCTGCAGCGCTCGCGCCGCGCCCTGCAGGGGACGTAGCGCGAGTCGCTGTCCGTCCCATGTGATGCGGGTGACGCCCGCAACTTCATCGAGGTACGCGAACTGCCGGAAGCGGTGCGGGCGCGCCACGTACCAGCCGTTCCACGCCGACGGAACGATACCCGGCGCCGCCGCGGGAATCTCTGCGGTGGGAGGAACGCCAAGCGATGACGCGAACAGCGAGTCGACGCGATTCCAGTTGGCCTCCTCCGGATCGGTGTTGTAGGACGCGAAGAAGGCGCGCTGGTGCTCGGGATGGACGCAGAGGATCGCCCGGAACGTGCCGCTGTTGCCGAGGTGGCACTTGCCGGTGATGCCCCATCTCTCGCGGTGGAGGAGACCCAGCGCATACCCTGACGGCAGCCCGGCACCCACCGCCTCGGTCGTTGTGGGAACGCCCATCCCCCGCAGCAGCGCGCCGTCTACCAGGCTGCGCCCGTTCACCATTCCATCGCTCATCAGGAACCGAGCGAAGACGGCCATGTCCTCGGCGGTCGTGGTGAACTGGCTCGCCGGCCGCACCGGTATCGCGAACGTCGCCGCGGGTGTTCCGCCCTCGAAGTGCCCCATCGCCAACGTCGGGTCGGCCCCTGCGCCCTCCTGCGAGACGAAGGCGAAGGTACTCCTGTTCATGCCGAGCGGCAGGAGCAGCTCGCGGTCGAGCCATGTCTCGTAGCGCTCCCCGGTGACTTGCTCGATCAGCATGCCGACCAGCAGGTAGCCGACGTTCGAGTAAGAGAAGCGGTCCCCGGGGCGATGTCGTACATGCACGCCGCTGCGGCGATTCCCGAGTCCCGCACGCAGGGGCGACTCCGGGTCACCGCGCATCGTGAATACTTGCCACAGGTGCACGTCAGCGAGGCCGCCGGTATGGTCGAGCAGGTGCCGCACGAGCAGCGGCGCATCCCGCTCCCACCGGTTGTCGATGCGTACGTCCGGGAGATAGCGCGCGACCGGCGCATCCAGTACGACGCGTCCCTCGCTCACGAGCAGGAGCACGCCGGTCGCGATGAGGGTCTTGGCGACCGACCCCACCTGCACCCGGTCGTGCGGCTGCATCGGAACGTTGCGCGAGCGATCCCTGATTCCGGCGGCGCCGAGCGTGACTCCGTCGGGGGTGACGAGCGACCACGTGACGCCGACGAGGCCCTCGTCGCTGAGGGCCCGCGCCACGCTCGCCGTCAGCGAATCGCCCGACTGGGGATGGACGCGCCGTGTGGTCATGGAAAC
>JACDHQ010000429.1 GCA_013820975.1 Gemmatimonadaceae bacterium | reverse complement strand
GCCCACGGGTGTGCAGATGCTACGGTGCGCTCGTTCCGACGCGGCCGTAGCGATCCTTCAACCGCACGACGTCGTCGAGGTGGGGCGTGGAGGCCTCGAGCACGTCGCAGTCGGTGACCGCTTCCATGTAATGGATCGTCCCCGGCGTGATGCGGAACGCGTCCCCCCGTTGCAGGCGCTGTTCCTCGAGGTCCCCTTCGGGGTCGAGCTTGACCCAGTACTTCATGCTGCCGGAGAGCAGGAAGACGGTCTCGTCCTTCCGCTCGTGGTACTGCACCGACAGCGCGTGGCCCGCCTTGATGTGCAGGATCTTGCCCACGTAGTGCTCGGTGTGGGCCCAGATCGTCTCGTGCCCCCAGGGCTTGTCGACATGCAGGACGGAAGTCTTGCCGCTCATCGCCGAAATATCGCCGGGAGGGGGATCCGGTGGCACCCCGCCCAGCCCGCCTGAGGCATGGACCGTGCTTCCGCCACCCCACATGATCCTCGCCCCGCGCTACCTCCCGCGCCTCGCCGCGACCATCGGGCTCTTCACGCGGTACGGGCTGCGGGATTTCGCCCGGCGCCAGGGGCTGCAGGGAATCGCCCCCGACCCCGCCGAGGCCGAGGAGGGAGAAGAGTCGTCCGATGCCCGTGAGCAGGCCATCGCATTCCGCCGGCGGCTCGTCGAGCTGGGCCCCGCCTACATCAAGCTCGGCCAGGTGCTCTCGACGCGCCCCGACCTCCTCCCCGCGATCTACGTCGAGGAGCTCGAGCAATTGCAGGACGACGTCGATCCCGTGCCCTTCGCCATCGTCTCGGCGACGGTCGAAAAGGAGCTTCAGGGACGGCTGAGCAAGCTGTTCGCGTCCTTCGACGAGGAGCCGCTCGGCACCGCGAGCCTCGGACAGGTGCATGCCGCCGAGCTGCGCAACGGGCGCAGCGTCGTCGTCAAGGTGCAGCGCCCGGGGATTCGCGCGCAGCTCGCCGACGACGTCGAGTTCTTCCGCGAGCTGGCGACCTTCCTCGCCGCGCACTCGCGGGCGGGCGCGCGCGTGGACCTGGTCGGGGTGATCCAGCAGCTCGAGCGCGCGCTCGCCGATGAGCTGGACTACCGGATCGAGGCGCGCAACGCCGCCTCGATGCGCCGGTCGCTCGCGACCTACCCGCGCCTCCTGATCCCGAAGGTCATCGAGGGATACACGACCGAGAAGGTGCTGACGACGGAGCGGATCCGGGGCGTGAAGATCAGCGAGATCTCGCCGCTGACCCGCCTCGATTATGACTTCCGTCCCGTCGCCGAGGAGATCGTTCGCGCGTACCTGCAGCAGATCACCATCGACGGACACTTCCACGCCGATCCGCACCCGGGCAACATCTTCGTGGTGCTGCCCGGCACGGAGAATCCGTGGACTCCGTCGGAGACGGTCGCCAACAACCGGCGCAGCGTCACGCGCACCGCCCACACGCCGCTGGCGATCGTCGAGGAGAAGGCGCGCGAGGAGGCGGCACCGCTCCCCGTCGACCTCGACGTGAAGCTGTCGCTGATCGACTTCGGCATGACCGCGCGGCTCTCCTCGGAGCTCAAGGAAGGTGTCATCCGCCTGCTCACCGCCATCGCCGACAACCGGGGCGACGAGGCGGCCGGCACGATGGTCGAGATGGGCGACCCGATCGAGGACTTCGACCGCACGGCATACCAGCGCGAGATCGCGGCGCTGATCGGGCGCAACTACGACCTGTCGATCGGCGAGGTGCAGGCGGGCGAGGTGATGTACGAGCTGATCAACGCGTCGTACCAGCACGGCCTCCGCATGCCCGCCGAGCTGACGCTGCTCGCGAAGACGCTGTTCAACCTCGACGCGGTCGGGCGATCGCTCGACCCGACCTTCAGCCCCATCGAGACGATCCGCGAGTTCGGTGACCGGCTCGTCACCGAGCGCGCGCGGCAGGAGTTCAGCCCGCGGCGGATGCTGCAGGCGGCCGCCGAGGCCGGTGACCTGATCGCCTCCCTGCCACACCGCATCGACCTCATCTCGACGCGCCTCGCGAACAACGAGTTCGCGGTGCGCGTGGACACGCCGCAGATCGAGAGCCTCCTCAGCGGCCTGCAGAAGGTGGCGAACCGGATCTTCTCGGGGCTCATCCTCGCCGGGCTGCTCGTCGCGAGCGCGATGCTCATGCCGCACCGCCGGTCACTCGGCACCATCGGCTTCTGGATTGCCGGCGGCCTCGGGGTGTACATGGTGCTGACGATCTGGTTCAACGACCGGAAGCGGCGGTAGCGCCCGGTACCGCGCCCGGTACCGCGTCCGGCACCACTTCCCGGCACCGCTTCCTGGCACCGCTTCCTGGCACCGCTTCCTGGCACCGCTTCCCGGCATTCCACGAGGTGCGGAGTGCCGCTTGCCCCATCAGAATCCCGCGACCAGTGACACCCGTACCGACTGTGGGGCGCCCGGCATGATGTTGTTGTTCCCATGCGAGGTGGCGTAGTACAGCGTATCGAAGAGGTTCTCCACGTTCAGCTGGAGCCGCGTCCCCTCAAACAGCGTCACGTAGAGCGCCGCGTCGGTGCGCGTGAACGCGGGCAGCTGGACGGCATTGTCGATCGCCGCGTAGCTCCTGCCCTGGTGCAGGAAGCCCACGCCGGCGGCAAGGCGGCCCGTGAGGTCGACCTTGTTCCAGAGCGAGAACGTCGTCGCCGGTACGAGCGGGACCGTGCGTCCCTGCGGCGCCGCTGCTGTCGTGCGCGTGATCGTGGCGCGCTGCGCCGCAAACCCCCCGGCCACCTCCCACCCGCGCAGCGGACGTCCGGTGACGGTCACCTCGTAGCCGCTCGTGCGCTGCGCACCCGTCTGCAGCGACCGCGCAGGATCGGCCGGATCGATGGCCCGCGTGTTGGTGCGGTCGAGACGGTATGCCGCTGCGGCCAGCGACAGCTCCGGGCGGACGTCCCACTTGGTTCCCAGCTCGACGTTGGAGAACTGCTCCGGCTCGAGGCCCTGCGTGGTGGCGTTCAGTGATGCGAATTGGTCACCGGCGCTCGGCAGGTACGACATGCTGTAGCTCGCGTACACCGACACCGGCTCGACGGGCTTGATCACCAGCCCTGCGCGCGGGGACACCATGGCATCGGTGCGCGACAGTGACTCGCCGTCCCGGTTGTTGTCGTAAGCCAGCGC
>JACDHQ010000428.1 GCA_013820975.1 Gemmatimonadaceae bacterium | reverse complement strand
AGTCGGGCTTCACCGGGATCTGGCGGAGGTCGATCACCTCGTCCAGCGACTCCCCGGTCGCGACGACGCGGGCGGCGCGATTGAACAGTCCTCGCGTGGGATCGCCGGCGACGAGCTCCTCGGCGGTGCGGCCGAGCATGGTGTCGCGCGGGGCTCCGAACATGTCGGCGCCCCGTTCATTCACCTCGACGAGCCGGAACGTCTCGAGGCCGCCATAACAGTCCCGGATGCTCTCCAACAGGAAGACGGCGTCGAGGCTCGAAGCGAGCGCGGCGCGAAAGCGTTCATCGGTGTCCGCGCCCGGTACATACGGGGTGCGGTTCTCGGCAATGACGTCCTGTGACCGGCGCGACATCGGCGTGACGGGGAGGTGTGCGCGACCGGCCCAGCACCGGGCCAGTGTGGCGCAGGGGGATGACGACCAACCCACCCGCGGCGCCACGAATGGCTTATATGTCTGCTAGCGCACGCTTCCCACGCCGTCGGTTGCGGCGCTGATCCGCTGGATGTAGCTGCCGACTGACTCGTCCGCCCGGCGCTGCGGCAGCACATTCGCCGGGTTGTCGGGACTCGACGACTCGGGGGTATCGACCATGAGATCGCCGCCAGACTGCATCACGGCTCGCTCGAACCGGTCCACGGCGTTGGACAGCTCGACGACTTCCGCGTCCGATTCACTACCCACGAGGGCGGCCCCCCGATGGCGCAGGCGGCCTTCCAGCTCGTCGCGTACCGCATGGCGCTGCTCGTCACGCAACGGGTTGTCTACTTCGCGCTCGGCGGCGCTGTGCTCGGGGCTCGTCATTCGGGTCTCCGCATGGTCGGTGTGCCCTCGACAGGCGGCAGGGGGCGTGCCACGTTGCGAGGCATGCAGACCCCTGCATCGAAGCGGCCTCCTCGCGGTGTCGAAGCGGTCATCGCGCGGGCGATCGCGATTGCCTTGCTTGGCATCTCCGGCGTCGCGGCGCCAGCACCTGCGCAGGCGGAGCCGCCGGTGTCCATGATGGTGCACGCACCGGACTCGGCTGGCGCCATCGCGGCAGCGCGTCGCGCGCAGCGACGGTTCGAGGGGGTGCGGCGGGCCGCGCTTCCCATCCAGGAGCGCCGCGGCGGTTCGCCGTGCGAGGTGCACCTCGGGCGCTACTGCTACTGGTACGACAGCACGTCGCAGCCCCCGGTGCCGCGCGAGGGGGAGGGCGTCACGATGGCGCGCCACCTCCTTCTTGCGGCGCTCGATTCCCTTGGCGCCGTATCGCCGGCCGATGCCTGGATCGTTGGGCAGCGGGTGCGATACCGCCTCGACGCCCTCGACACGGCCGGGGCGGTCATCAATGCGGAGTCGGCGTGTCACGTCACCGGGTGGTGGTGCGATGCGCTGCGCGGATATGCGCTGCACTTCGCCGGGGAGCACGATGCCGCCGGGCGTGCCTTTGACCGCGCACTCGCCGCGATGGGGGAGGAGGACCGGTGCGCGTGGGAGAATCCTGCCGCCGTGCTCCCGCGCCCCGCACGGGACCACGTTCAGGGGATGGCGTGCGACGAGCGCCGCGCAGCGGCCAGCCGGCTCTGGTGGCTGGCGTCGCCTCAGCTCGGGCGGGCCGGCAACGATGTGCGGACCGAGTTCTTCGCACGTCGCGTCGAGTCGCTGCTCGAGGAGGACGCTCGCCTGATCTACGCCGTGCGTTCGTCGTGGGACACGAACGAACTGCTGCTGCGGTATGGGGGATCCAGCTGGTGGACGCGGGAGCGCAGCATGACGATCAGTGGCCCATCGGAGCCCCAGCTCGTCGGCCACGGACGATCCCCGGCGTTCAACTTCCTCCCCTCGCCGCGCGCAGTCCTCGATGCCGGCGCCCGGGTCCGCAACGCCGACTGGCAGCCCTCGCAGCCGACCCCGGCGATGCGCTACGCGCCGTCGTACCTCGCGTGGTGGCGTGATGGATCGGCACAGGTCGCACGCCTGCGACGGGGCGACACGCTGCTGGTGATCGCGGCGTTCGAGGCGCCGGACGACTCGATGCTCGGTGACCCGGTGGCGCAACTGGTGCTCTCTCCCGGACCCGGCCGGATGCGGTTCGCATCACGGCAGGTGCACGCCCTCCGGGGTGTCCTGGAGGTGCGGATGCCGCGCGCGGCGAGCGATGGGGAGGTGCTCGCCAGCGTCGAGATCGTGGACCATCCACGACGCGCCATGGCGCGCCATCGGGAAATCATCGGTGACACGGGTCGCGGCCGGCTTGCGCTCTCCGACCTGCTGCTGCACCGGCCGCTCGCGCAGCCCCCCGCAGTGCTGGGCCTCGACGCCGTCCTCGCCGACGTGCTGCCGGCGACGAGCGTTGCCGCTGAGCGCGTCGGCGTCTACTGGGAGACGTACGGTGTTGCCGCCGCGGGCGAGCTGCTCGACGTCGCGCTGACGATCGAGCGGCTCGATGCTCCCTGGATGCGACGCGCGGCGGCGCGGTTGGGCCTCGCCGACCGGATCACGCCGGTGCACATCCGCTGGCAGGAATCACCGCGCGCCGATGGGGGCGCACCCGCACGCAGCATGGCCGTGAGCCTCGCGAACCTCGCGAACGGCGAGTACCGGGTGACGCTGCGGGTGCGCGGCGACGACGGTGCGGAGGCGGTGAGTCAGCGGGAGGTTCGGGTCCGCAGGTAAAGCGAGATGCGAGATGCGAGATGCGAGATGCGAAGCTCCGCGACCTCAGCGGGCACTCAACGCGTCCAGGGCAGCGGCGATCTCGGCGTGGGTGTTGAAGCCGTGCGGTGAGAGGCGTAACAGCCCGCCGCGCATGGAGTGCGCAACGCGCGCCGCGGCGAGACGCGCACTCGCTCCTGCGGGATCGTCGCAGCGCAGGCTCACGATCCCCGCGCGCTGGGACGGCGTCGCCGGTGTCGCAAGCGTGAACCCCTCCTGTGTGGCGGCCCAGGCGACCACGTCGTCGACGAGCGACTCGACGTGGGCCGCGACCGACGGGACGCCGAGCTCCATCAGGAGCTCGAGGCTCGCATTGAAGCCGAAGAAGTCGTGCACCGGGAGCGTGAGCGATTCGAAGCGGCGGGCATCGTCGCGCCACGTCAGGTCGTACTCGAGGAGGCGCGCGAAATCGTCGCCCCCGGCGACGGCCGTCCAGCCGACCATGTGCGGCTCGAGCTGCGCGATGA
>JACDHQ010000427.1 GCA_013820975.1 Gemmatimonadaceae bacterium | reverse complement strand
GACCGCGCCGCGCGGGCGATGCGGAACCCGAGGAGGGCGTACGCGCCGAAGGCGATCGTCACTGCGGCCAGCCCGATGAAGCCCCACTCCTCGCCGATGTTGCTCGCGATGAAGTCGCTGTACGGGTACGGCAGGAACCCCAGCTGCTGGCGCCCCTCGCCGAATCCCTGGCCGAGCAGTCCCCCGGAGCCGACGGCGATGAGCGATTGTTCCAGCTGGTAGCTCACCTCGCGGGGGGCCGCGCCGGGATCGAGGAAGGACGACAGGCGGAGCAAGGCGTAGTGCACCTTCTCGATCTGCGACCAGAGCAGCGGAAAGGCCAGCGCGGTGAGGGCCACGAAATGGCCCATGCGCGCCCCGCCGGCGAACAGCACCACCCCCATCAGCAGCGTGTAGAGCATCGCCACCGAGAGGTCGGGCTGGAGCGCGGCCAGCACGCACAGCAGCGCGATGACGAGCAGGAACGGCAACAACCCCTTGGTCAGCCGCCGGAGCGTCTCCCCCTTCTTGATCACCAGCATCGCGCACCACACCACGACGGCGAGCTTGCCGAGCTCCGAGGGCTGGAAGCTCGCACCGAACAGGAACCGCTTGGAGCCGTTGATGCGCGGCGCTACCGACTCCGGCAGCACGAGCGTGAGGACCATCGTCGCAATCGTGAACCACATCAGCGGCCATGCCCATCCGTGCCAGCGCTCGGCGTCGGACTTGGCGGCGATGGCGAACGCCAGCAACCCCGCCACGGCTCCCGCCAGCTGACGAACGAGGTAGTAGGTGCTCGGCTGCCCGTCGTTCATCGCGAGGATGGCACTGGAGCTGTAGAGCACCGCGAGGCCGAAGCAGAGGAGCGCGAACGTGATGAGCGTGAGCCCTCGCGACTCCCGGCCCATGCGCCATCGCACGCGCCGGTCCGTCCGCACCTGTGCATCCACCCGCTCACGGACCGGCACGCCGGGCCGTGCAATCGTCGCTCCCATCAACGCTCCACGGCAGTGACCCGGCGCGCGAGCTGCCGGAAGGCCGCACCGCGTTCCTCGTAGTTGGCGAACATGTCGTAGCTCGAGCACGCTGGGGACAGGAGCACGGCGTCGCCGGGACTGGCAAGCGTGCGAGCGCGCTCGACGGCGGCATCGAACCCGCCGCGCATGACCTCGACGGGCACGGCGCCCTCGAGGTCACCGGCGATGAGGCCGGCGGCCTCCCCGTAGGCGACCACATGCCGCACCGTCCGCTGCAGCTCGGGCACCAGGTCGGTGTACGGTTCCCCCTTGTGGCGCCCGCCAAGCAGGAGCACCGTGGGGCGCGTCATCCCGCGGAGCGCGACGAGCGTCGAGGCGATATTCGTCGATTTCGAGTCGTTGATCCACGCGACGCCGCCCGTCTCGGCGACCGGCTCGTTGCGGTGCGCCAGCGGCGCGGCCGTGCGCAGGACGCCCGCGATCCGCTCGCGCGCGGGAGCCGTCCGATGGCGCTCGTCGGCGAGCATCACCGCCAGCGCGGCTGTCAGCGCGTTGGCGACGTTGTGGTCGCCGAGCATCGGCAGGTCGGCCCGGGCGATGAGGGGATCGCCGAGCACCACGAGCTGGTCGTTCGAGCGGTCGTACCAGGCGTCGGCCTCCCCGTCGAGCGAGAACCAGTGCTGGCCCCCCGCAACACCGTCCAGCATGGCGCGCACGGCGGGGTCGTCCTGGTTCGCGACCCAGGTGGACGCGAGCGTCGCGTTGCGGAACAGCCGCTGCTTGTCGCCGTAGTAGGCCTCGACGGAGTCGTACCGGTCCAGGTGATTCGGCGACAGGTTGGTCAGCACGCCGACGACGGGGGCGACGGACGGGGTGTCGTGGAGCTGGAACGACGAGAGCTCGATCGCCGCCCACTCGCGGGGGTCGGCCTCGAGCGCGAGCTCGATCACCGGCATGCCGATGTTGCCGACGGTGGCCGCGTCGCATCCGAGCGCTTCGAGCATGGCACCGGCGAGCGCCGTCGTCGTCGTCTTTCCGTTCGTTCCGGTGATCGCGATGTAGCGGAGCGCAGGCAGCAGGCGGAGTGCAATCTCCACTTCGCCGACTACCGGGATGCCCGCATCGAGCGCGGCGCGGATCGGCGGTGCGGTCGGGGGGACACCCGGACTCGCGACGACGAGCGATGCGCGGGCGATCCGGGCGAGGTCATGGCGCCCCACCTCCACGCTGGCGCCGAGTGCGGCGAGTTCCTTCGCCACCGCCTCGAGTGCGGCACCAGACCCGCCATCCGACGCATAGACGGCCACGTCGCGCGTTGCCAGCACTCGGGCGGCCGCGCGCCCGCTGCGCGCCAGCCCCACGACTGCGACTTCCCCGTCGAACGCCGGCCCTTTCCCCGCAGGCGGCACTCCCGCCGCCGGCCGCATGCGTCAGCGGATCTTGAGCGTGGTAAGCGCGAAGAGCGCGCTCAGGATGCCGATGATCCAGAAACGCACCACCACCTGGACCTCAGACCATCCCTTCATTTCGTAATGGTGGTGCAGCGGCGCGCGGAGGAGCACCCGGTTCTGCTTTGCATGCTCGAGCCCGTACCTCGCCTTTCGGTACTTGAACACAACCCGCTGCGCGATCACCGACAGCATCTCGGCGACGAACACCGCGCCGACGAACGCGAGGAGGAACTCGGTCTTCAGCAGCACGGCGACCGCACCGAGCGCGCCCCCGAGCGCAAGCGACCCGGTGTCTCCCATGAACACCTGGGCAGGGAACGTGTTGAACCAGAGAAATCCTATGAGCGCACCGATCATCGCGGCGCAGAAGATCGTGAGCTCACCCGCCCCTGGTAGGTGGAAGAGGCCGAGGTAGCGGCTGAAATCCACGCGGCCGATGGCATAGGCGAAGACCGCGAAGGTCGTGAACGCGATCGCCGAGAGCCCGGTCGCCAGCCCGTCCAGGCCGTCGGAGATGTTCACCGCGTTGCTCGTGCCCACGACGATGAACGTCACGAAGGCGACGTACAGCCACCCGAGCGCCATCGTTGCTGGCACGATGAGCACGAACTTGAAGAACGGCAGCGTCGTCGAGGCGCCCGGCAACGGCGAGATGGGATGCTGCCAGAGCCACCAGCCCAGCACGATGCCCATCGAGACCTGCCCGATGAGCTTGTGCGCCTCGACGAGTCCGCGGTTCTCGCGCCCCTCGCGCTTC
>JACDHQ010000426.1 GCA_013820975.1 Gemmatimonadaceae bacterium | reverse complement strand
GTCCACGTCCGGGTCATCCGCCGCGGCGATGCCCTGCTCTGCCTCGTTCGTGACCACGGGAAGGGGCTGACGCCGGCGGTGCGCGGGCCTGGCATCGGACTGCGCAGCACGCGTGGGCGGCTTGAAGCGCTGTACGGCTCGCGGGGGCACATGGACCTCGCGAATCACCCCGATGGCGGCGTGGCGGCAACCGTGACGCTTCCGTTCCACACCCTGCCTGACGAGCGTGCCGCGTGATAACCTCCCTGCCAGCACCGGCTCCTGTGACGGCGTCCCCGACTGCCGCACCATTGCGCGCACTCCTCGTGGACGACGAGCCACTGGCCCGCGAGCGCATGCGAATGCTGCTGGGCCGACATGCCGACGTCCAGGTGCTGGCGGAGTGCCGCGATGGCGCCGAAGCCGTCGGCGCCATCGGAGCCCTCGAGCCGGACATCGTGTTCCTCGACGTGGAGATGCCGTCACTCGACGGGTTCGGCGTGCTGCAGCAGCTCGAGGGGCGGCTGCCGACGGTCGTGTTCGTGTCGGGCCATGACGGGTATGCCGTCCGCGCCTTCGAGACACACGCGATCGACTACCTGCTCAAGCCGGTCGCCGCCGAGCGGGTCGATCGCAGCCTCGCTCGCATTCGCGCCCGGCGGGCGGGGATCGCGCAGTCGGGGATGCCAGGCGAGCCCGACGTGCGTGCGCTGCTCGCCCACCTGCGCGGCGAGGTTCCGGCCGCCGCGCCTGCCCCCCGGCGCGGGGTCGAGCGGCTCGCCGTGAAGTCCAACGGACAGCTCATCCTGCTGCCCAGCGCGGAGGTCGAGCGCATCGAGGCCGCGGGCAACTATGTGCAGGTGCACGCCCGGGGCACCCAGTACCTCATGCGCGAGACGATGAAGCACATGGAGGACCTGCTCGACGCCGGGCGGTTCGTCCGCATTCATCGCCGGTCGATCGTCAACGTGGAGCGCATCCACGCGCTCGAGCCCTGGATGCATGGCGAGTGCGTCGTGATCCTCGCGAGTGGCACGCGGCTGATGGCGTCGCGCGTGTACGTCTCCCGGCTGAAGGCGGTGATTCGGAAATAGCTATCCGCTATCCGCTATCCGCTATCCGCTTGTTCGGAGGGCCGCGCGGAGCGCAGCATCGATGTCGGCGTGTTCGAACCTGAACCCCGCACCGAGCAGCACCTCGGGGATCGCGCGCTGGCTGGCCATCAGCGTTGCATCGGCCATCTCGGTGAAGACGGCGCGGAGCGCGAACTTCGGGATCGGGATGAGCGTCGGCCTGTTGAGTGCCCGGCCGAGCGCCTCGGTAAACATCGCGTTATCGACGGGCGCGGGGCCAACCACGTTGACCGGACCCTGCACATCGGGCGAGTCGATCATGTGTCGAAGTGCCCGGACCGTGTCGGCGAGCGAGATCCAGCTCAGCCACTGGCGGCCGTCTCCCACCCGGCCGCCGAGCCCCAGCCGAAAGGGGAGCAGCATCCGCTCGAGCGCACCGCCGTTCGCCGACAGCACGACGCCCATGCGTGGATGGACCACGCGTACGCCGGCATCCCTCGCTGCCTCTGCCGCACCTTCCCACGCCACGGTGACCTCGGAGAGGAAGTCATCACCGGGCGCACTCTGCTCCGTGAGCACCTCGTCGCCGCGACTCCCGTAGTAACCCACCGCCGAGCCGCTCACGAGCACCGGCGGCTGCTCCTCGAGTGAGGCGACGGTCTCGGCGATGAGCCGTGTGCCCTGCACGCGGCTCTCGCGGATCCGGCGCCGCACGTCGGCGTTCCACCGCTGCGCGATCGGCTCGCCGGCGAGGTGCACCACTGCATCGGTACCGCGCAGCGCCGCCGGATCGAGCAGGCGATGGGCCGGGTCGAAGGCCACGTCCCCGGGGCGAGATGGAGTGCGGGTGAGCCGGTGCACCGCGTGCCCGTCGCTGGCGAGCGATTCGGTGAGTGCCCGACCGATGAGCCCCGTTGCCCCGGTGATCGCGACGCGCATGACGCTGCCCTCAGTCGGCCGTGGGAATGTCCATCCAGAAGCGGGTCCCGACGCCGACTTCGCTCTCGACGTGGAGCGAGCCACCGTGGGCGTCGGCGATGCCCTTCGCTATCGCAAGGCCCAGTCCCGCGCCGGCACGGATCGTCTGCCGGACCTGCCAGAAGCGGTCGAAGATGTGCGGCAGCTGGTCGGCGGGGATGCCCGGGCCGGTGTCGCGAATCTCGAACCGCACGAACTCGCGCTCCGCTCCCGGCGCTCCGGCATCCGCGGCGGGACCGGCACGGTCACCTGCGCCTTCACCGGCGCCTCCCTCCATCGATTGCGGTGCCCCTGCACGCCGGATGACCGATGCCCGCACACCCACGCTCCCTCCCGCCGGCGTGAACTTGATGGCATTGCCCGTCAGGTTCCCGATGGCCTGAAGCAGCCGCTCGGGATCTGCCATCACTGGCGGCGGCGGGGCGAGGTCGGCCGCCACACTGAACGCGACCTTCGCGTCGGCGGCGATAGGCGTATACATCCCCTCGACTGCATCGAGAATGTCCTCCACAGGGAGCGGAGCGGCGGTCATCGAGAGGCGGCCGGCCTCGAGGGCCGTCACGTCGAGCAGGTCGCGGATGATGTGCTCCATCCAGGTGACGGCCTCCTGGATTACGCCGGTCAGCTCGGTCACGCGCTCCGACGCCCGCTCCGGCATGCCGCTGGCGACGGCGCCCGAGGAGAGGGCGCTCGTGCACATCTTGATGGTGGCGAGGGGGTTGCGCAGGTCATGCGCGACGACGCCGAGGATCTCGTCACGGGCCCGGGTCGCGCGCTGGGCGACGTCACCGCGCTCGGTCAGCGCCGCCTCGTAACGCTTCCGCTCCGTCGCGTCCCTGATCACCGCGGTGTACATGCGCCGCCCGTCGACGTCCACCTTGGAGATGCTGATCTCGGCGGGAAACTCTTCGCCGTTTCGGCGCAGGCCGTACACCTCGCGTCGCTCTCCCATCTTGCGCGACGTGCCGTGCGCGCGGGCGAAGCTGGGCAGGTGTTCCGCCTCGTGCCGCTGGCGGTACCGCGGCGGGATCAGCAGGTCGAGCGCCTGGCCCATCACCTCGGCCGCGGTGTAGCCGAAGATCTCCTCTGCCCCGCTGTTGAAGAGCAGGATCCGCTGCTCTTCGTCGATCGAGATGATGC
>JACDHQ010000425.1:1581-3171 GCA_013820975.1 Gemmatimonadaceae bacterium | reverse complement strand
AGCTGAATGCGCGCAAGCAGCGGCGTGCACTGGCGGCGACCTGCCCGCAGCGCACGCCGCGCCGCCTCACGGCACGAGCGCCCGGCTCGCCGACTCCGACGTGATGCGCTCGATCAGCGCCTCGAGCGTCAGCGTCTCCTGCTTCTTGCCCGTGCCGCGCACGCGCAGGGCCACCGTGCCCTCTTCGGCCTCGCGGCGCCCGACCACCGCCATGTACGGGATCTTCTGCATCTCCGCATCGCGGACGCGGTAGTTGAGCGTCTCGTTGCGGTCGTCGAGGTGCACGCGCACGCCGGCTTCGCGCAGCCGGTCACGCACGGCGCGCGCGGCGTCGATCACCTCGTCGGTGATCGCCATGACGCGCACCTGCTCCGGGGCGAGCCAGGTGGGGAACGCGCCCGCGAAGTGCTCGATGAGGATCGCGATGAAGCGCTCCATCGAGCCGCTGACGGCGCGGTGGATGACGACGGGGCGATGCTCCGTGTTGTCCTCGCCCGTGTACACGAGCTCGAACCGCTCCGGCGCAGCGTAGTCGAGCTGGATGGTGCCGAGCTGCCATGCGCGGCCGATGGAGTCGGTGACGTCGAAGTCGATCTTCGGCCCGTAGAACGCGCCGTCGCCTTCCTTGAGCTCGTAGGGCATGCCCGTCGCGTCCAATGCGGCGCGGAGCGCCCCCTCGGCGCGGTCCCACATGTCGTCGTCGCCGATGCGCTGCTCCGGGCGCGTGGCGAACTTGAGCTTCGCCGCGAGCCCGAAGGTCTCGTAGTACGCGAGGATGAACTGCATGAGGAAGTTCACCTCGCCGGCGATCTGATCCTCGCGGAGGTACACATGGCAGTCGTCCTGCGCGAACTGCCGCACGCGCGTGAGGCCCGAGAGCGCACCCGACACCTCGTTGCGGTGGAGCACGTCGAAGGTGACATAGCGCAGCGGCAGCTCGCGGTACGAGTGCTTGTGCGCCGCATAGTAGACGTGGTGCGACGGGCAGTTCATCGGCTTGAGCGACATGTCGTGCTCGCCCGTCTCCGAGTCCATCACGAGGAACATGTTCTCGCGGTACTTGCCCCAGTGCCCCGACTGCTCCCAGAGCCGCTTGTTGTAGAGGAGCGGGGTCTTGATCTCGAGGAAGTCGCGGCGCTGCCGCTCCTGCACGAAGCCGACGAGGGTGTTGTAGAGCTGCGTGCCGCGCGGGGTCCAGAACGCCGCCCCCGGTGCGTGCGGAAAGAACTGGAAGAGGTCCAGGGCCTTCCCCAGGACGCGGTGGTCGCGGCGCTTCGCCTCCTCGAGGCGGTGCAGGTGCGCGTCGAGCTCGTCCTTCTTGAAGAACGCGGTGCCGTAGATGCGCTGCAGCATCTGGCGCTTTACATCCCCCCGCCAATACGCACCCGCGATCGACAGCAGCTTCACGTGCTTCACGCGGCCGGTGTCGGGCACGTGAGGACCGCGGCACAGGTCGACGAACGGCCCGTCGGTGTACGTGGAGATGATCTCGTCGTCCGGGAAGTCGGCGATGCGCTCGAGCTTGAGCGGGTCGTCGGCGAAGCGCTTTCTCGCCTCGTCCATCGACACTTCCTCGCGCAGGAAGGAATA
>JACDHQ010000425.1:0-1571 GCA_013820975.1 Gemmatimonadaceae bacterium | reverse complement strand
CTTCTCCTGCATCACCTTCCGCATCTCGGCCTCGAAGGCCGTGAGGTCCTCGGGGGTGAACGGCGTGTCCACCTGGAAGTCGTAGAAGAAGCCGTCCTCGATCGCGGGGCCGAAGCCGATCTTCGCCTCGGGGCGCAGGCGGCGCACGGCGGTGGCGAGGATGTGGGCCGCCGAGTGCCGCAGCACGCCGAGCGCCTCGGGATCCTTTTCGGTGATGACGCGGAAGCGGCCGCTCGCGCGCAACGGCGTCATGAGGTCCTGCACCTCGCCGTCGATCTCGACGGCCACCGCGGCCTGAAGCAGGCGCTCGCCGATCGAGCGCACGACATCGGCGCCAGGCGTGCCGGCATCGACGCGGCGCTCGGCACCGTCGGGGAGCGTGAGGACGACCTGGGAGGGCGAGGAACTCATTATGGCAAGTCGGACGTTCGGGAAACCGGGCGGGTGCGGCGGAGGAGCCCCGCACGCTGCCGGCAGTGCGGCGGGAGCATCAGTCGAGCAGGGGCGACAGGCGGCCCGAAAGCCGGAAGAACAGGTAGACGCCGAATGCGATGGCGAAGGCGACGAAGACCCACCCGATCGCGCGGCGCACGGGGATGCGCTGCGCGTCTTCTGGCAGGTGGCGGCGCTTCTGGATTTCTGAAAGTCGCATGCTCGTAACTGGCCTTCTTCTTGCACCGCGCTCGTCGCGGCGCAGCGCTCAAACTATCCTTCCGGTACCTCCTCCGCCACAGGTTTCCCACCATGGCTCGTATTCGATACCAGGACGAAGAATCCCGCAGCGGCACCCTCGCCTCCGTCGTCGTCGGGGCACTGGCCGGATTCGCCGTCGGCGTGCTCGTCGTGCAGCGCATGGGGGGCATCAGCGGCGTGAAGAACCGCCTGCGCCGCCGCGTTGGCTCCGACCTCGAGGCGGGATCGTACGCCGGCCATGGCGCCGAGGTGGGCGACTATTACGACGCCGATGACGAGATCGTGGACGACGATCGCGATACGGATCTCGAGGATCGCGTGCTCGAGGCGTTCCGCAACGACCCGACGATGAGCGAGCGCGGCATCGACATCGGGTCGGCCGGACCGGGCGTCATCGAGCTGTCGGGGTGGGTCGAAGTAGACGCCGAGTCGGATTACGCGGTGACGCTCGCGGGTGGCGTGCCGGGGGTGGACACGGTGCTGAACCGCCTCGGCATCGGCGATGAAGAGGAAGCGCTGGCCGACGCGGCACGCCGGCGCGCCGAGGGGGATCCGGCGCTCAACGAGTCGCACTGGGAGGGGCAGCGGGTGGGGACCGGCAAGCGGCGCCAGGGCAACTCGGCCGAAGTGGACCGCCACGCCGACCCGGCCGTCGGGCTCGAGGACCACTCGCTGCGCACGCAGGAGGCGATCCGCCTCGCTGCCGACGACACCGAGGGGCTCGCCGAACGCCGCGGCCGCAACCAGCGCTCGAAGCAGCGCGGGGATCGTACGAGTGGATCGCCGGTGGGGCCAACGGGCGTCCCGAAGGGCGACCACGTCGCCAACCCGCTCGAAGCCGACGCCGAGTAGCACCGCGCGCAACCGGGGTCCACGAC
>JACDHQ010000424.1 GCA_013820975.1 Gemmatimonadaceae bacterium | reverse complement strand
CTGCAGCCAGGTAAAGGACGCCGCCGAGGGCGGCGAACGGGAGGGCGAGCCGGAGCCAGTCGGACCAGCGTGGGCGGGTACGCATCGAGGGAAACATATGGGCGCGCGGCGGGCTTGAAACGCTTCATGGCCCGGATTTGCCCGGATGAAGCCGGATCGGATCGCGAGGGGTCGCCTGCCTTCGCACCTCGGCCTCGAGGCTCGGTTCATGGGAGGCTGGGGGGTGCAGGTGCATCCGGATCGAGGCGGATCAGGTTACGGTGTATTACTTGACAAATACACCTTTTGATGAAATACTGCCTGTGTATTAGCCGACTAAGACACCCGGACAGGATTCATGATCGTCATCGACCCCAACAGCGGCGTTCCGGTCTACCGGCAGCTCGTCGAGCAGGTGCGCTTCCTCATCGCCAGCGGGCGGCTGGCGGGCGGCGACGAGCTGCCATCGACCCGAACGCTCTCGGAGCAGCTCGGGCTCAATCCCATGACGGTGAGCAAGGCGTACGGGCTGCTCGAGCAGGACGGGGTCGTGCAGCGGCGCCCTGGCCTGCCGATCATCGTCGCCGCGACCACCCGGGAGGCCGCCGACGGGGCGCGCCTGGAGCAGCTGCGGGGACTGCTCGGTCCCGCGGTCACCGGTACCCGCCAACTCGGCATCTCCACCACCCGCGCAGTGGCGGAATTCCGCCAGCTGCTCGCCGACCAGACAGCTGAAGAGGAGCACGATCGATGAGTGCCAATGCGTTCGAGCTACGCGGAGTCACCAAGACCTTTGGCGCCACGACGGCGCTGGCGGACGTGTCGATCGCCGTGCCGCGGCGGTCGATCGTCGGCCTGCTGGGCCGCAACGGCAGCGGCAAGACGACGCTGCTCCACCACGTCACCGGCCTCGTGCTGCCGACGAGCGGGAGCTGCATCACGCTCGGGGCCGATGCATGCACCCTCGGTGCGGAGGAGCTGAGCCGCATCGGCGTGGTGAACCAGCGCGACACGCTGCTGGGCTGGATGCGCGTCCACCAGCTGCTCAGCTACGTGTCCACGTTCTATCGCACGTGGGACCAGGCGCTGCAGGCGGAGCTCGTGCGGACGCTCGACATCGACGTCGACGCGCGGGTCGGCGCGCTCTCGCCCGGCAACGCGCAGAAAGTGGGACTCGTCGTCGCCACCTGCCACCACCCGGAGCTGCTGCTGCTCGACGAGCCACTGAGCGACCTCGACCCCTTCGCGCGGCGCGAGGTGCTCGGCATGCTGCTCGGCAGATTTCGGAGCGACGACATCACCATCGTCATCTCGTCGCACATGATCCAGGACATCGAGCGGGTGATCGATCGCGTGATCCTCCTGGAGCAGGGGCGGGTCGTGGCGGATGCGGAGCTGGACGCGCTGAAGGAGGCGCACGGGAAGAACCTGGAGCAGATCTTCCTCGAGCTCGTGGGGCGGGAGAAGGACGTGACGCTCGCGCACAGCGGAGCCGGTGAGCCGGCCGGGAGGGCGTGATGGGACTCGGGACGTTCTTCAGGTTGCTCTTCCGTTCGGTGATGCTGTTCATGCTGTTCGCGCTGTTCTGGGCGGTAGTTGGACCATCGCTCGTCATCGGAATGGAATACGGGAACCAGGTGATCGATGCGTTTCGCACCGGCGAGCCATCCGTCGCGCTCCTCCACTATGCCCTGATCCTGGGGATCATGCTCCCCGCGGCGTTCGGCCTGATGGCCGCGACGGCGTCGCTCGAGCTGCAGTTCACGAGGATGTCGTGGATGCTGCCGGATCTTGCGCGCCGGCTGACGACCGGCATCGGCCTGTTCGCGCTGCCCGCTGCCGGCGTCGCCGCATGGCTGACGGCGCGCGCCTCCGAACCGGGGCTCGGCGTCGCGGCCTTCGCGCTCGGGCTGTTCTGGTTCGCTGCGCTGCTGCATGTGGCGGATGCGGCGGCAGATCCCCGCGGCCGACTGGTGCTCGCCGGTTTGCTGGTCGCCTTCCTCATTCGGCCGGACGCCTACGTCGCGATCGTGACTTCGCAGACGCTCATCGTCGCGGCGATCGCGCTGGCAGGGGCGGTCGCGCTCATCAGGCACCACACGAACGCCGATCTTCGTCGGCGGCGAATGGCGGTTCCATCGTCATTCCAGTCGGGGTATGCTCGCACACAACTGCACTGGCAGTATTCCGGCGGCGAGCGCGGGAGCTGGACGCGCAGCATGGTCGGCGCTTCACCCTCCACGTGGGCCGCCAGTGCAACGTACGAGATGCTCGGTATCTTCAGGTACGGCTGGGCGGCCATGCTCGCCGGGAATGCGGTGGTTGGCGCGACCGGCTACCTCTTGTCGCCAAGCATCATTCTCATCCTCTGCTTCAACCTCGGGTTATCCGGCATCCAGTTGCGCGCTGGCGTGCTCTATCCGCTGTCACGCCAGCAGCGCGCGCGCGTGCAGTTCCTCGGCAACTTCCTGGATGTCGCGCTGATGACCGGCATCGCAGGAATGTCGGCCGCCGCACTCGCCGCACTCGGCGTTCCGCGGGCAACCGAAGCGACGAACGGGCCCCCGTTCGAGTTCTGGATGGCGCTGGCGCTGGTCTTTGCCATCGGCCCAATTGCGCAGTGGGCGCGAGTTCGAGGCCCACTCGCCATCGACGCGGCGCAGCATCTGGGCCGGCACGTTGTCTTCCCGATTGCCGGGTGGGCCGCGGCACTCCTGGCGATGATGTTCCTCATCAACGACGCGACCGCCATAGCTACAGCCGATCGGTTCCTGATCATCGCGGGGTTGATCGTGTTGATGCAGACGCTGCACTTCCTGGGGCTCCGCTGGTTCTACGCCCGCCGCGACCTGGCGTAGGGGCGCAGCGGGGCCTGTGGCCGGCGCTGTTGCGACGCGCGAAGCGCCGTTGCCGCCCCGCCAGCGAGCCGCCAGGCGAGCGCCCTCAGTATCCCGCCGCGCTCCCATCATGCCGGGGATCGGCCGCCCCGACCCAATGATTGCCCTGCCGCGCGATGAGGTACAGCCGCGCGTACCCGAACGACTGCGCGGTCGGGATGTACCCCATCGCGCGGGCCGCCGCGAGCACCTGCGGGTCGAAGCCGCCCTCCAGCTCGACCGTGCGCGACGTCCACAGGGGGTACACGCGCGCCATCCGCAGCGCCTCGAGGGGATCGAGGCCGTAGTCGAGCACGTAC
>JACDHQ010000423.1 GCA_013820975.1 Gemmatimonadaceae bacterium | reverse complement strand
GCGCAGGCGCTGCCATTTACCCACGGTGAGCGGCTTACCTATAGCGCGCGGGTCGGCAGCGTCGGGCGCGGCACTGCGGTCATGTGGATCGAGGGCCCCGTCGCGGTCCGCGGGCGGTCTGCGTTCCACCTGCGCTTCGACGTGCATGCAAAGGTGGGATTCGTGAAGGTGGTGAACGTGAGCCAGTCGTGGCTCGATCCCATGCGCATGACGTCGCTCCGCTTTCACAAGACCGAGCGGCACCCGCTGTCGAAGCGCGAGCAGCAGGCCGACATCTTCCCCGACGAGCAGCGGTGGACCTCGGCGGACGGCCAGTCGGGACGCACAATGAGCGAGCAGCCGCTCGACGAGCTCTCGTTCATCTACTTCCTCCGCACCGCCCAGCTGCAGGCCGGGGGCGCGCTGCGCTTCGACCGCCACTTCGAGGCATCTCGCAACCCGACGCTGGTGAAGGTGCTCGGCCAGGAGACGCTGGCGACCCGGGCGGGCACCTTCGAGACCACGGTGGTCGAGATGCAGGTGCGGGACGGGCGCTACGGTGGCGGCGGCACGATCCGCCTGAATTTCTCGAACGACGCGCGGCGTCTGCCGGTGCGGATCGAGAGCTCGATCCCCGTCGCGGGAAAGGTCGTGCTGACGCTGGAGACCTATACCGCCGGGTCGGCTGGCGTCGTCGCGCTCCGGTGATCGCGTGAGATGCGTTCAGCGCGTAGCCGATCGGCGCGTCCCCTTGTATTGCGGTACGCTGGCCCGCGAACGACGAGCGACTGTACCAGGACCCCGTAGGCATTTCCCCTACACGCCGGGCCGGATTCCCCCCGAAACGTCGGAAGCTTCACCCGACTGAGTAGGAGACCTCCAACTCCGAGATTGCTTCGTGTAGGCGCCACACACCACGGCGCCTCACGTCAGCCAACCAATCTCGGAGAATCCCAAATGCGCACAGTGCTCCTCGCCACCCTTGCCGGAGCTGCAGTCTTCTCCGCCGGTGCGTGGATGCGCATCGATACCCCGCTCACGCTTCAGCCGGAAAGCCGGATCTGGGTCGAGGGAACCTCGACCACGAAGTCGTGGAGCTGCAAGGCGCCCGCGGTCGACGCCAACGTAGTCGCCATCAATGCCGAGGCCCCTGCGGCCATCGTGAATGGCGAGAAGGCGGTCCGCAGCGTCACCGTCCGGGTTGCCGCACCCAGGCTCGATTGCGGGAACGGCACCATGACGAAGCACGCCCTGAAGGCCCTGAAGGCTGATGATCACAAGACGATCACGTTTGCCCTCGCCAGCTACGATCTGGCAAAGGCGCTCGAAGGGACCAAGGGCACGCTGAAGGGCACGCTGACGCTCGCTGGCGTCGCGAAGCCGGTGGCCATCGTCGCAACGGCCAAGCCGGCCCCGGCTGGACAGGTTCGCATCACCGGCTCGTATGCCCTCAAGATGACCGAGTACGGCATGAAGCCGCCCAACCTGATGCTGGGCGCGATGAAGGTCGGCGACGAGGTGACCATCGGCTTCGACCTCCTGCTCAAGGCAGCACCGCCCGCTGCGCCAACCCCGTAACGACCACGCCGCATCCCGCGGATTCCACCTGTTCTCTCCCGTTCGACCTATTCCCTGAGGAATGATTCCATGAACACCGCGTTCCGCGCCTTCGTCGGCGCCATGGCCTTGACGCTCGTCGTCACCCCCCTCCAGGCCCAGACGCAGTACGCCGTAACCGAGCGGCCGGCGACTGACTCCACCAGGCCCGCCGCAGAGGCCAAGCCTGCTGCCGCCATCTCGGTGGTGCCCGCGATCGAGATCCAGAACCTGCGCCCGGCCGACCGTCGTGGCATGAACGTCTTCGAGACGCCAAAGTCCGACCTCGTCCGCTACAACGGCTTCAAGCTCAACTTCGGCGCCGCGTTCACCCAGCAGTTCCAGGGGCTCGACCACTCCAACAGCGCCGACGTGCGGCTCGTGAGCGGCGTCAACGCCAATGAGCTGATCCGCGTCGGGCACGGCTTCAACAACGCGAACGCGAACCTCTTCATCAACGCCCAGGTCGCCCCCGGCATCCGCGTCGCCATGACGAGCTACCTCTCGTCGCGGCATCACAACGACACGTGGGTCAAGGACGGCTACCTGCAGATCGACGCCTCGCCGATCGACATGGCGCCGCTGCACAAGCTGATGGAGGTCGTCACGCTGAAGGCCGGCCACTTCGAGATCAACTACGGCGACCAGCACTTTCGCCGCACGGACAACGGCCAGTCGATCTACAACCCGCTCGTCGGCAACTTCATCCTGGATGCCTTCACGACGCAGGTCGGCACCGAGGTGTACCTCCGGCACCGTGGCCTGATGGCGATGGGCGCGATCACCAACGGTGAAGTCCGCGGCATGACCCTCAACCCGCAGCGTCGCTCGGCGGCCTACATCACGAAGCTCGGCTTCGACAAGCAGCTCACCGAGGACCTCCGCGTCCGCCTGACCGGCTCGACCTTCGCCCAGGCGAAGGCCGCGAACCAGACGCTCTACAGCGGTGACCGGGCCGGCTCGCGCTACTACAACATGGTCGAGAACACCACCTCGACCGAGGCGGCCAACTTCACCAGCGGCGCGATCAACCCGCAGTTCAACGAGATGCACGCCTACGTGATCAACCCCTTCGTCAAGTTCCATGGCCTCGAGCTCTTCGGCAACGTGGAACGGGCCCGTGGGAAGCAGGCTGCCGAGGCGGCGCGCCGCGAGTACACGCAGAACGTGGGCGAGGTGACCTACCGCTTCCTCGACGACGCCCTCTTCGTGAGCGGCCGGGTCAACAAGGTGGAAGGACGCCCGATGGGCTACACCACCGATATCAAGATCGACCGCACCCAGTTCGGCGCCGGCTGGTTCATCAATCCGATGATCCTCCTCAAGGGCGAGTACGTGAACCAGAAGTACGATGGCTTTGCGGCGACGGACATCCGCAACGGCGCGAAGTTCAAGGGGTACGTGATCGAGGCGGCCGTGGCCTTCTGATCGACGCTCGCACGGTGCCACGGGGAGGTGGCGCCTTGCGAGACCCGGGTCGCTCCGCCTAGATACATCGGCATGGCGAGCGACCCAGTTTCTCCCGGCATGGCGAGCGCGTAGGCATGGAGCCCACGCGCTCGCCTGCCTTGCTCGACGCGATCATCCAGATCGCATCGGACG
>JACDHQ010000422.1 GCA_013820975.1 Gemmatimonadaceae bacterium | reverse complement strand
TTGCGCGACCCGCGCGGGTACCTCGAGCGGCTACGTGCCGAGTCGGAGGTCGCCGCACGCGTCGCCGGGTTGAGTGAATTCCCGATCGTCGTCGAGAAGATCATCTCGCCCGGGGAGCGGCTCCGCCGGGAGTGGCCCGTGGATGGAACGACCGGCTACGAGTACCTGAACGACCTCGAGGCGCTCTTCATCCATCCGGAGGGCGCGCGCGCCGTGGAACGGGACTACCGGGCGATGCGGCGGCTGACGCAGCGCGACGACGGACAGACATTCCACGACGTCGTCCTCGACGGAAAGATGCGCGTGCTCCGCGGGCCGCTCCGCGCCGACATGCGCAGGCTCGCGCGCCAGCTCGTCGCGCTCGGCGTCACCGCCGCGATGGATGCTGCCGATGAGTCACCCGATCCCGGCGCGCTGCGGCGTGCGCCGGCCGGCCCGACGCTGCACCCGGTGGCGGCGGGCATCGCACGATTCGTGGCGGCGTGCCCGGTGTACCGCACCTACATCGATGGCCGCGACGAGCTGCCGCATGCGGACGACCGGCGTGTGCTTGAACAGACCGCAGCACGCGCACAGGAGGGAGCGTCGGAGGCGGAGCACGCCGTCATCGCGCGCCTGGCCGAGCTCTTCCTGCGCCCGATCCGGGATGACGATGCCGATCGTGAGGCGCGCCTGCGCTTCATCCTCGCGTTCCAGCAGACGACAGGCCCTGCGACGGCGAAGGGCGTGGAGGATACCGCACTGTATGCGTACGTACCGCTCGTCTCGCGGAACGAGGTCGGCGGTGAGCCCGATCGGCCGCTGCACGATGCTGTCGAGCGGCTGCATGCGGCGAACGCCGAGCGCGCCCGCGACTGGCCACGTGCCCTGCTGGCGACGAACACGCACGACACCAAGCGCAGCGCCGACGTGCGCGCGCGGCTCGATGTGCTGAGCGAGATCCCCGACCACTGGCGGAGAGTGGTGCTTCGGTGGCGCCGGCTCAACAAGCGCCATCGCGTCGCGATCGCCGGCCGCCTCGCCCCCGACACGAACACCGAGTACCTGCTCTACCAGACGCTCGTCGGCATGTGGCCACCGCCGATCGTGGGACACCGGATGGACGACCCGCCGTCGCGCGAGTGGCTGAGGAAAGCCGCGGGACGCGTCGAGCAGTACATGACGAAGGCGGTGAAGGAGGCCAAGGTCTTCACCAGCTGGACCGATCCCGACCCGAAGTACGAGGAGACGGTCATCCGGTTCGTCCATGCGGTGCTCGGCGATGACGCCGACCCGACGTTCCTGAGCGACGTGAGCCGCTTCGTGGCGCGCGTCTCCGGTGCGGGGGCGTGGAATTCGCTCGCACGCATCGCCGTGCACTTCACGTCGCCGGGAACGCCCGACACCTACCAGGGGGACGAGCTCTGGTTCAGGGCGCTCGTCGATCCCGACAATCGCCGGCCGGTGGACTTCACGCAGCGCGCCGCGATGCTCGGCGACTTGAAGCTCGACGCTGACAAGCTCGCCGCGCTCGCCCGCGATCCCGCCTCAGACCTGCTGAAGCTGCACGTCGTGCGATCGATCCTTCACATGCGCCGCGACAACGCGGAGCTCTTTCGACGCGGAAGCTACGAACCGGTGGCCATCACGGGGGAGCGCGCACGGCATGCCTTTGCATTCGTGCGCCGCCATGGAGACGCTGCCGTGCTCGTCGTGGTGCCGCGGCTGGCCGCCGGCTGCTTCGGCAAGCGCGGCGAGCCGCTGGCGGGCGCGTGGGCGGAGATGGGCCTCGAGCTCCCGGGTGACCTGCGAGGGCGGCGATGGAAGCACGTCATCACCGGGGAGGAGCTCACGGGGGATGGGGGGGTTCAGCGAATACTTGGGGTGGTGCCGGTGGGGGTACTTCTTCTGAGGTGAACAGCTGGAACTGCGATATGGGTAGTGAGACTACGGACATGAGATTGGCATACTGGCCCCCAGAAGGCAGAGCCTGAACTGCGGTCGGGGGTAGGGAGTCTGGGGTAGGGAGTCGGGGGTAGGGCGAACCCATTCACCACGCATTCGTGGGGCCGGTATGCCAGTCCTGTGTCTGTGGTCCCACTACCCATATCGCCGTTCGGTCTGTTCGATAGACAGCCCCATCCCGCCACCAACCGCGCACAGCTTCGGTAGATTTCCCGCTGGCACAAATCCCTCAGCAGACTCCCGATTTTCCGCGGGCTTCACCCTCCAGTTCGAGCATCCGGCGCCCCGGTCACGGGGCCGCGCCATTTGCTCGAGGGTACGTAATGACTCGACCGACCTACCAGTCCACGATCGCCTACTTCTCGATGGAGATCTGCCTGGAGCAGGCAATCCCCACCTACAGTGGCGGCCTCGGCGTGCTCGCCGGCGACACCCTTCGCTCGGCAGCAGACCTGGAGCTGCCGGTCATCGGCATCACGCTGCTGCATCGAAAGGGGTACTTCCGGCAGCATCTCGATGCGTCCGGCATGCAGACGGAAGCGCCGGTTGAGTGGAATCCCGACGACCAGCTCGAGCTGCTTGCGCCGGTCGTGGCGGTGCAGATTGCCGGGCGACAGGTCCAGGTGCGGGCGTGGAAGTATGTCATCCGGGGGGTGACTGGCGGCGAGGTGACGGTGCTGCTGCTCGACTCGAACCTGCCCGACAACGACGACTGGGACCGGACGCTCACCGACCAGCTCTACGGCGGCGACAGCTACTACCGGCTCTGTCAGGAGGTCGTCCTCGGCATGGGCGGCGCGGAGATCCTCCGCGCGCTCGACTACACGGGGCCGGTGACGTACCACATGAACGAGGGGCACGCAGCGCTCGTGACGCTGACGCTGCTGGAGCAGCACCTCGCCGGGCGGAACTCGTTCGACGTCACCGAGGCGGACCTCGACAACGTGGAGCAGCGCTGCGTCTTCACGACGCACACGCCGGTGCCCGCGGGGCACGACAAGTTCCCGAGCGCCATGGTGCGTGAAGTGCTCGGCGAGGAGCGCCACTCGCTGCTGGAGAAGGCGCAGGGAGTGTCGGATGGGGAGCTCAACATGACGCATCTCGCGCTGCACCTGTCGCGGTTCGTGAACGGCGTGGCGATGCGGCATCGCGACGTGTCGCAGGGGATGTTCCCCAGCTTTCCAGTCAACTCGATCACGAACGGGGTGCACGCGGTGACGTGGACGCACCCGGCGTTCCGCGAGCTGTACGAC
>JACDHQ010000421.1 GCA_013820975.1 Gemmatimonadaceae bacterium | reverse complement strand
GTCGAGCCCCGCCTCCCCCCCGTGAGCCGACACCGCACATTGCCGTTTCACGGCGGAGCCCCGACTCCCGACCGTGAGCCGACTCTAGGGAAAAGCAGCTACCAGTTCGCCCACGCGCTGAATCAGCGCCCGCACCGGGACCGGCTTCACCATCACCTCGCCGCAGCCGCACGCCAGGCAGCGGTCGCGCACCTCGACTTCGTCGCGGCCGGTGAGGGCGATCGTATGGCGGGGCAGGCGTCCCGCTGCTTCCAGCTGGCCGAGCACGTCCAGCCCGTTGCCGTCGGGGAGGGTGAGGTCGAGCAGCATCACATCGACCGGATCGGCCGCCCCCGCCTGCACGGCGTCCGCCACGGTCATCGCGGTGGTCACGCGGTGTCCGGCGGATTCCATCACGAGGCGCAGCGCCAGCACGACATCCTCGCTGTCCTCGACGATGAGGATGTGCGGCGCGCCGGCGCCGCTCATGCGCGCGACGACGGGATGATGAAGTAGAAGCGGCTGCCCTCGCCGAGCACGCTTTCCACCCAGAGGCGCCCGCCGTGCAGCTCCACGAAGCTGCGCGCAATCGTGAGCCCAAGTCCGGTGCCGTGATGGCGGCGGGACGCGGTCGAATCGACCTGCGCGAACTCATGGAAGATGAGCTCGTGGTGATCGGGGGCGATGCCGATCCCCGTGTCGCCGACCTCCACGAGCAGGCACGCACCGCGCTGGTCGTCCTGCACGCACTTCGCGGCAATCCACACCCGGCCCCCCACGGGGGTGAACGCGAGGGCATTGCCAAGCAGGTTGCCGACGACGTGGGTCACCTTCTCGCGGTCGGCGGTGATGGTGCCGAGGTCGTCGCCGACCTGCAGCTCGAGCGCGACGCCACGCCGCGCGGCAAGCGCCTCGTTGAGCGCGCGCGAATCGCGCAGCACGTCGGCGATCGCGAAGGTGCGCGGCTCGAGCGTGAGCTGGCCGGCGCCGGCCCGCGCGTAGTGGAGGATCTCGCTCACCTGGCGGAGCAGCTGCCGCCCGCCGTTGATGATCCCGGTGACGCTCTTGAGCTGCTGCGCCGTGAGCTGGCCGAGCATGCCGTCGCGCAGGATCTCCGCGTGCGTGATGACCGCCGTCAGCGGCGTGCGGAGATCGTGGGAGATGTTGGCGAGGAACTGCGTCTTGCGTGCCTCGCGCGTCCGAAGCTCGTCGATCGTCCGCAGGGCGTCGCGAAGCTGCGCCTGCAGGGCCGCGTGCGAGTCGCCATGGGCGCCAGGATCGACCGGGCGGCGCTCCAGTGCCGCACTGGGACGTTCGGTGGGAGCATCGGGAGCGCGACTCATGTTTACGAAGTTAGGCACCGGCGGCGGACGCGCCAAGGTGAACCTCCTACGGCGCCGTCTCGATCGCCTCCTCGAGCCGCTGGCGCGCGAGCAATGACCAGTAGCGCCCCCCGGCAGCGAGCAGCTCCGGATGGCGCCCCTGCTCCACGACCCGCCCTTCTTCGAGGACGATGATCCAGTCGGCGTCGCGCACCGCGCTCACGCGGTGCGACGCGATCACCGCCGTGCGGCCAGCGAGCGTCTCCCGCAGCCCGCGGAGGATCTCGGCCTCCGTGTGGGTGTCGACGGCGCTCAGTGCATCATCGAGCAGCACCACGCGCGGCCGCCGGGCCAGGGCGCGGGCGAGCGCGGCCCGCTGCTTCTGGCCTCCCGACAGGTTGATCCCGCGCTCGCCGAGCATCGTGTCGTAGCCCCCGGGAAAGTCGCGCACGGTCTCGTCGAGCTGCGCCACCTGCGCCGCCTCACGCGCCGCCTCGTCCGACGCGCCGCCGTAGGTGAGGTTGGCGAGGATCGACTCGCCGAAGAGGAAGCTCTCCTGCGGCACATACCCGATCTCGGCCCGCAGCTCCTCGGGGGGGAGGTCCCGGACCGGGACGCCGTCGAGCAGCACCTCGCCCTCCTGCGGATCGTGCAGCCGGGGGACGAGGTCGATGAGTGCGCTCTTGCCGCTTCCCGTCGCGCCGACGATCGCGAGCGTCCCGCCCACAGGCACCGTCGCGCTGACGCCGCGCAGCACCCACCGCGGCCCGGTACCGGCATGCTCCGCGGCCACGGGGTAGTGGAAGCCGACGTTGCGGAACTCGAGCGACCGGCCGGCGCCCGCAGGGGGGAGCGTTCGCGGAACGGCGGGCGGCGTGATGGCCGGCGGGGCGTCGATGATCTCCAGCAGCCGGCCGAGCGAGGCCGCGCCCCGCTGGAAGAGGTTCGTCACCCATCCGAGGGCGATGAGGGGCCAGGTGAGCATGCCGAGGTAGAACCCGAACGCGATGTACGCCCCCACGGTGATCTCGCCGCGCATCGTCATGATGCCGCCGAGGCCGAGCACGGCGAGCGCGCCCAGCCCGGCGAGCAGGCCGGTGACGGGGTGCATGATGCCGTAGAGCGCGGCGAGGCGCAGGTTGAGTCGCAGATATTCCGCGCTCCCGGCGTCGAAGCGCCGTTCCTCGGCCGCCTCCTGGCGGTAGGCGCGCACGACGCGAACGCCGGCGAGGTTCTCCTGCGCGAGCGTCGTCAGCTCGCCGAAGTGCGCCTGCACCTGCTCGAACCGCTGGTGGATGAGGCGCCCGAGCCACGCCATGACAAAGGGGAGCGCGACCATCGGCAGGAGCGCGATGAGCGTGAGCCGGCCGCTGATGCGCGTCATGAAGAGCAGCGCGAAGATGCCCCCGAAGATGGTGTTCGTGAGGTACATCACCGCCGGGCCGGCCGCCTGGCGGACGGCGCCGATGTCGTTGGTCGCGCGGGCCATGATCTCTCCGGTCCGCATGCGGCCGTAGAACCCGGCATCGAGCCCGACGAGGGCGCGAAACACATCGGCCCGTAGATCGTATTCGATGTGCCTGCTCATCGTGTTCATGACTTCGCGCATGGCCCACCGGAGCAGGCCGGCGACGGCGCCGACCCCGACCATGGCCAGCGCGAGGATCACGACCCGGCGGGTGGACCCACCGGCCTCGAGGGCGTCGATCGCCTGCCGCAGGAACCAGGGCACGGCGCTCGCGACGGCCGAGGAGAGCACGACCAGAGTGACCCCCCACGCAACCTTCCGGCGATAGGGGCGGTAGTAGGGAAGCAGCCTGGCCAGCGTTCGCACGGCGGACATGCCCGGCTCAGTGCAGGTGAAACTCTTGATCTCCCTGGAGGAGACGCATGCGTGAATATA